>JABIVN010000233.1 GCA_018667205.1 Gammaproteobacteria bacterium
ATTGGATATATCGCTGAAACCGTGAGTATCTCAGCAGGGTTGGTAACCAGCGGTATTATCCTGTGCCTCAGCACCTTGCTTCTCGGCGCCCTTATGCCCAAAGTCAGGGCCATTAACATCGGTTATTAGAGACTAGTATGTTGCAGATAATTAACTTTTTTTGGCAGATTTGCCTGCTACGTGAGAGCCCAGAGGGGCTTCCATCATCCAGGTTCTCGACAGGCGCGACATTTCTGACCTACCTCGCCATCGCACTTGGCGTCGTAATACTAACCCGACCGGATCAACCCCTGTCAACGATCACGGGAACACTCGCCATCGGTTTAACTCTTCAGGCTGGCGTGACGTTCCTGCTCCTGCAGTTCAAAGGTTATCGGCATCGGTTTAACGCCACCTGGTCAGCACTTCTCGGCGCCAATACCATTATGCTACTGATACTGCTCCCTTTTAATTTTATCATCCTTAACTCGGACAACGACGCAGTCTTAATGTTCGCAGATTCTGCCACCTGGGTTTGCCTAGGCTGGTGGCTGGCTATTGCTGGTTATATCTATCACAAGTCAATTGAAGTCAGTGTTTTTCAAGGAGCCGTTATCGCATTCCTGATCGAGTTCATCGGCGTCATCATCGCCTTCAACCTTTTCCCAAGATAATGATGAACATTCATATTCTTGGTATTTGCGGCACGTTAATGGGCAGTATCGCTTTGTTGGCAAGGGAACTTGGGCACCAGGTCACCGGAACCGACGAGAACGTGTACCCGCCCATGAGCACTCAACTGGAGAATGCCGGGATAAGACTCTCAGCCGGCTATACGGCTGAATGTATACCGACAGGAACAGAACTCGTCATCGTCGGAAATGCCAACCTGCCGAGGGGAAACGCGGCCCTGGAAGCCGTCATGAACAGGCGCATAGCGTACACTTCAGGTGCCGAGTGGCTGGGCAGATACCTTCTAGCGGATCGTTGGGTCATTGCGGTCGCTGGAACACACGGCAAGACAACCACAACCTCAATGATTAGTTGGATACTCGAGTACGCTGGGCTGAATCCCGGCTTCCTGATCGGCGGGATTCCACACAACTTTGAACAACCTTCCAGGCTCGGCAATGGCCCCTTCTTTGTCATAGAAGCGGACGAATACGACACATCCTACTTCGACCGAAGATCCAAATTCCTGCACTACCGACCAAGAACGCTGGTAATGAATAACCTCGAATTTGACCATGCAGACATTTTTGAAAACCTTGATGCCATCAAAGCACAATTTCACCTGCTACTCCGATCGGTTCCCAGTGAAGGCCTGGTCATACATCCAGAAGATGATGCGAACCTGCTAGACGTCATAGAGCAAGGATGCTGGACACCAACCCTTACTATCGGCGGAGAGCAACTCAATGCCAAACTGCACAGCGAAGACGGCTCAAATTTTACAGTGGTTCTTGAAGGAAAACCCAAAGGCGATGTTTCATGGTCAATGACCGGCAATCACAATATCAGCAATGCGCTATCTGCAATTGCTGCAGCCCGGCACGTAGGCGTCTCGCCCGAGGTTGCCTGCGAAGCGCTTTCAGCCTTTGAGGGCGTAAAAAGGCGAATGGAACTGATTCATTCCGAACTAACCCACGCCAGACCGAACCTTCATATCTATGACGACTTCGCTCACCATCCAACTGCAATAGACACCACACTGGCGGGTTTAAGGAACAAGGTAGGTAGCGAACGGATTCTTGCCATCATTGAACCTGCGTCTCACACCATGAAACTCGGTATTCACGAATCAACCCTGGCGAACAGCGCCAGGCACGCGGACCAGACCATCTGGTTTCAACCGGCCAGCGTCAAATGGGATATGCAAAAGCTTGCCGATGGAAATATGAGTCTTGCAAGTGACATTGAAGAGCTCGTTACGAAGGTTGTCCAGGAAATCACAACGAGACACTCGAATCTGCACGTCGTGATCATGAGCAACGGCGCTTTTTCTGGGTTTCACAAACAGCTCATAGAACACATTGCTGCCTGACTTGACCCATCTGGAAACTTCTTAAATACTGGTGCACTGCACTCGGAATCGGCCAGCATGAAGGACACGATAGACGTAATATCCTGCGCGCACCTGGATTGGATCTTCGATCTTTGCAGACGAAGAGCAATCCACCTGCAACTAATCACAAGTGGCTGCCCTTTTTCGCTGGAACACCTCACTGATCAGACCCAAACCATTCCCTGGGATACCTTTCTGGATCTGGTTTCCCGGACAGGGAGATTTTTCGATGAGGACGGTCTCAGGGAGATTGGCAGGCATTCCTGGAAGTCACCACGACTGATGGTACATGCCAGTTTAGGGCGGGTCATGTTTACACCATTCGATCAGTTCCTAAGCATGTACGGTACAGGCGGTTACTGCGCGCGCCACTTCCCAATTGAAACTACGATAAGCCAATTGTCAGACACACAAATCGATATCTGGCTAAAACCCAAACATGATCTGGCTATCAGCAAAGCCTTTTACACCATTTTTGCTGGACAGATAGAAAACCTTACAACCGCCATTGGACTCCCTCGATCCAGGGTGACGATGAAGTTTCGGGGCAGGTCAGCGAAATACTCAGTAACAATCCACAAAACCAGTTTACCCGTCTCTGTCTTTCGACAACTAAATCGTTGGCTTAACGCATCGAGAATGATCAGGCGAGAATTTTCAGGGATTCAGGAACGGCTAGAAAATCAGGCCAGCGATTACCAAAGGTCTTTTTCAGACAGGGAATCTACGCTCAACAGACTCAGCCAGAAGCTAGGCTTTTTTGAAATTGCCGGAGACCATCTCCCGAACATAGTATGGACGATGACACCAGGCGGAGATGCCATCTTTATTACCGCCATAGCCCGGCAACTGGGTTACCAGCAAAACGAGATAACCCTCAGGAATATCGTGAGCCCTATTCAAATGAAGGCCCTCGCGAAATTGGTTGACTCAGTACTTCAATCATCTATCCCTGACGACAAAGCCCTGCTAGACGTTAGGGCACCTTCAATGGAACTGGAGGCCAAACACAAGCTGGGACACTACATCCGACTTGTCGTACAGGTAACCCCAGGTCACCAAGAAAAAGGGTCATCAGACACAAGGCATCTCGCCATTTGTGTCGCTACCGATGTCACCGATAGACATAGACTCCTGGACGCTCTCGACTGGCAGACAAAGAACCTTCAGGCCATCAGCGACCTATCCATGGATGCTATTTTTACCCTGGGACGGGATGAACAAATCATTGCCGCAAACCCTGCCGCCTATGCGATTTTTGGCTACCAGAGCCCAGAGCTTATAGGCAAGCACGTGACAGACCTGCTGCCTCAATCGCTGGAAAATTCTCATTACGGCATCAGGAAGGACCGTTCAGCACTACCATTACAGATTATTACTCCCTATGAAAAATTGACTCAATCTATCAACAAAATTTATGTTGTCAGGGACATGACGAGCAGCACTCTATTTCAGAAAAAAAAACAGTCGCTCGAAAGACAGATTCAGGCTCTACAGAAAACAGATTCTATCGGCCAACTTGCCAGTGGGATCGTCCATGATTTTAATAATCTGTTGGTCGCTATCCTGGGACTAACCGACCTAGCCTTGAAGTCAGTCACAAAAGAAGCGCTTAATGAAAGACTAGGAGACATCAGAAAAACCGGTGAACTAGGAAAAGACATGACTCAGCGGCTGCTCAACTTCAGCAGAAAGAAGGAAACCAGCTTTAAATTAAAGGATTCTAACGAAACAATAAAGGGATCCATGACCGTGATCTCCCGCCTGATGCCAGAGTCCATCAAAGTGGAGCTCCTCATCAATGAGACACCTATTTATCTTCTTGCGGATCACACACAAATCGAGCAGATTCTAATCAACCTTGCCATCAATGCTCGAGACGCGATGCCAAACGGCGGAACGATCCAGATCCGCACTAACAACATCCCCGGCGATAAAGAATCCCAAACCCATAGTGCCGGACAACTCTTACTAGAAGTCTGTGATACCGGCACGGGAATGGATCAACAGACGCAGCAGCAAATATTTGAACCCCTATACACCAGCAAACCTGAGGGCCAAGGTACTGGCCTTGGCCTGTCAGTCGTTGCCAGCATCATAGAGCATCATCAGGGAACGATTAACGTTAAGTCGGCGTTAGGTATCGGAACGACTTTTCAGGTTTTGCTACCAGCAATATCACCCCAGCGAAAAGCCCTAGCGGCCGATTCATCCGCGACTGTCCAGAGGTGCTCAGAAACTATCCTGATCGTTGAAAACAACCCAAAGGACAGGAACCTAGCCAGGTTAATCCTCGCCGGCGCGGGTTATAACATTCTCGAAGAATCGAATGGCGCCAACGCTGTCGCCACTTATCTCGACAACGCTGAATCGATAGATCTGGTACTTTTGGACGTAGTACTGCCACAAATGGGAGGGGTTGAAGCAGCAGAAAAAATCTCAGCACAGTATCCAAACGTTAATATCATCTTCACCAGCGGCTACCCGAAAGGCAACCAACAGACAAAATCAGCCATTAAGACTGGCAAACCCGTAATCCAAAAACCGTTTGGCGTTGATCTACTCAGATCCAAAATTCGAGCAGCATTGAACAACAAAAGTAATAAGGAATCGCGAACTGGCCAGAGGCGGTAGGCACTTGCAGCGAAATCTCGACGGCAACTGGTTAGACCTGCCACCCGAATTTGGCTAACATGTGCGCCCCCCGCGGCCCACTCCGTGCTCAATAATGCCCATAACAAAGAGTTAATACTGTCGATGAACCTAAAGAAGTATCTTGATAGAGAGTTCGAGAACGGACTACGATCACTTGGTGCAACAGACGCGCCCGCTGTCGTTAAGCAAGCTAGCAAACCAGCGTTCGGTCACTACCAGGCCAATGGTGTTATGGGCGCTGCAAAAAAGCGGAAGTCCAACCCCAGAGAACTAGCCCAGTCACTGGTTGATTTGATAGCGGGCTCAAAGGCACTAAAAGGGGTCGCTGAATATGAAATCGCCGGACCCGGATTCATCAACATTACGCTAACACCCGCATTTATCCAGGCTGAACTCGACCGGAATGCGCAAGACCCAAGGCTTGGGGTACCACTCAATACAGCCCGAAAAATACTGATCGACTATTCTTCTCCTAATCTAGCCAAGGAAATGCACATTGGTCATCTCCGTTCTACTGCTATCGGCGACGCCAATGTGCGAATTCTCGAGTTTTTAGGACATGACGTTGTCAGAGCGAATCACGTCGGTGACTGGGGAGCCCAGTTTGGCAGTCTGCTGGCTTACATGGACAAGCTTGAACAGACGGGCCAAGCACTCGCGACAGAATTAAAGGACCTCGAGGTTTTTTACCAGAGGGCCAGCGAGCTATTCAAAACCGATGAGAAGTTCGCAGTCCGTGCGAGGGAATTCGTTGTTCGTTTACAATCGGGCGACGAAAAATGCCTGAGTTTATGGGAACGTTTCATTAACGAGTCAATTCGCCACTGCCAGGCTATCTATGATCTGCTTGACATCTCCTTGACCGCAAATGACGTGCGTGCAGAGAGCGCCTACAACGAGGTTTTGGGGTCCACCATAGAAAAGCTCGAAGCAAAGGGACTTGTAGTAATTTCAGACGGCGCAAAATGCGTCTTCATGGATGAATTTACGGGTAAGGATGACAAACCGCTTCCAGCGATTGTGCAAAAATCGGACGGCGGCTATCCCTACATGGCGACAGACCTTGCCGCGGCAGAATACCGCGGCCAGACCCTTCTCGTCGATGAGGCTCTGTATTTCGTTGACGGACGACAATCGCTCCACTTGAGCCAGCTGTATGCTATTGCACGCGCAGCCGGTTTCATCGACGAACACCAAGTATTCAGCCATATCCCATTCGGCACTATTTTGAACAAGGAAGGGACACCCTTTAAAACGCGGGACGGCGGAGCCGTAAAG
>JABIVN010000234.1 GCA_018667205.1 Gammaproteobacteria bacterium
TGCCAGCCAGATATGTATCCTGTGAAGAGATCATTTCCCACCTGTGACTATTGGTTTGCCACCAAATTTCTGGGTAATTTCCTTGCCTACAAAAAAACTACGGCACTCACCGGACATCAGCCTAACCATACTGTAATGGCGCATCCATTGACGCAACGGTCCATCAAAACGACCTATCAGGAACTGAACCACCTGGACCTTAGCTTTACCCCACGGGTTGGTGTTGATGACCATTCGACCCCGTTCAAATTGCGTGAACATCTTAGTTTAAAGTGCCGCAATGAAGCCGCACTCGTAAGAAGCGTTAAACCCATTATCCAGGTCAGTTGAGCGTCGAATCACAGCTTGTTCATAGCTCATTGCTGACGTTCGATATTGATATCAAGTAGTGGCGTAAATTCTTTTTGGTCACTCATTTGGCCAATCACTATTTCACCCTTATAAAGCACCCAGGCGTGTGCTTCTATCGACCCTCCAGATTTACTAACCCCTAGTCTGATCGTGCTGCTTATTCCCATTACTCCGAGCATCCACCAGACCGTCATCGCCTGTTCAAGACATCGCGCCTGGTAGGGAACTAAAACCGCGGCGATGCTGACCATTCTTGCAACCTGATTAACCCTTACCTTATCAACCCTTTCCCTGTTAACTCTTGTCTGAGAATCTCCCCGCTGGATATCCAGGCGACTAAACCTTGCCATTAATCGTTCAGTTTTACGGAACCCGCAAAGTTTCAACAACACTGACGCAACAGGCAGTGTCAGCAAAGACACGAACAGCACCAGAAATTCAGGGAAGGAAATTGCGCGCAGTTTATCGAAGTTACTCACGCTGCTCCAAAATAGTCACCCGAGCCAGGCGGCTCATCAACGGCGAAATCACCTAGCCTAACCCCGACACATCAACATCCAGTATTGCTTCAATCAACCTTGGGCCTGGTTCTTTCATAGCGCGCTCAAACATCAAATTGAACTCATTCGCCGTCGTTGCTTTGTATCCGGCCACACCCATACTGTTGGCAAGACCCACAAAATCAAGATCTGGATTAGACAGGTCCAACATATCAAGAGTTTTCTTGTTCATCGACTGGGCGCCGACTCTTGCCAGCTCTATCTGAAGAATCTGATACTTTCGGTTAGCAAAAATAACAATACAGATATCCAACTGCTCTCTCGCCATCGTCCACAGTGACTGGATCGTATACATGGCACCACCATCACCATGCAGGCAAACGACCTTGGCTTCTGGTCGCGCTACTGCTGCACCGATGGATGTTGGTAAGCCGTAACCGATCGACCCCCCAGTCAACGATAGCCAGTCATGGGGTTCCGCAGTTTCAGTTAATGGATAGGTTAAGAAACCCGCCGTTGCGCTTTCATCAACGACAATCGCGTCCGTTGGCAGGAACTCCGAAAAAGCTCGAGCAATACTTTCTGGACTGATTTCACCAGTAGACAAGCCAGGGTACCTGAGCGGGTTCAGCCTTAAGGCCTGATTTTGCGCTCCGAGTTCGGCCACTAGCCCTTGCAGTGCAGCTTCGGCATCTTCATGCACATCTGCGAGCGCATGAATCTCACAACCCTCAGGATAGAACTCACCAACCTTACCCGGATAGGCGAAAAAACCAACCGGTGCTTTGGTGCCCACTGTAATCAACTGCTCTGCGTGAGCAATTTGTAAAGTCGCCTGCTCGGCGAAGTATGCGAGGCGCTCTACACTGCAGCGGCCTTCGCCTCGCGGCAATCTTGAAGTAAATGTATCGCAAAAAAGCCGGGCGTTTGAATGTTGCGCCACCTGATCTGCAAATCGAAGCGATTGTTCTGTCAGGGCAAGGTTGGACATCAGGATGACGGTTGGCTTGCCATTACCCAGCATTTCAGCCGCTTTAGTGATCGAATCCGCATTCACTAGAGGCGCCAACGGCGTTGCCCGTTGCCCTATGGGGTCAACCGATTCATCCCATGCACAATCAGCTGGGACGATCAGGGTCGCTATCTGTCCAGGTTTTATATTTGCAGCAACAACCGCGTCTGCCGCATCGCTGGGTAAAGAAACAGCATCGGCAACACTTCTTACCCAGTGGGAAACAGGTTTTGCAAGCCCAATAACATCTGAGTTAAGCGGCGCATCATATTTCTTATGGTAAGTGGCATGATCCCCTATCAGGTTGATCACCGGTGAATTAGCCTTCCTGGCATTGTGCAGATTAGCTGAGCCGTTAGATAAACCCGGCCCAAGGTGCAACAAAGTGCAGGCCGGCTTGCCTGCAATACGCCCATAACCATCTGCGGCACCCGTACAGACTCCTTCAAACAAACTCAATATCGACCGCATTTCGCCGGTTTGTCCTATAGCCGCAACCATATGCATTTCCGAGGTCCCGGGATTGGTAAAACAAACCTCAACGCCATTGTTCGTCAACGTTTTAAGCAAACTCATCGCACCATTCATAAAACTACCGTTAATCTACCGTTGTACAAGATGTGAAGTATACACCCACAAGCCGATGCCTGAGACCATTGGCCAATTTCACTAATACTTCGTTAATTCGATTCAACTTATCTGTCCAGAGGTTATTGGTATTCGAAACACTTAAACATTATTTCCATAGTATTCAGACAGTTAGCTTTCCGGAAAAGAGTTGGCATGGAAAGTGAATTAACAAAACCAGGGACGACGTAAGGCACGAAGCAGTCAGTGATGAGTTGGAGGCTGAGCTTCGCGAGGCACCTTGCGAGGCACCTTGCGAGGCACCTTGCGAGGCACCACAGGCGCATAAAGACTTCTCATTAATGCCCCATTCGTTATCAATTAATTCGTCCAAAACAGGAGCAGGAAAAATGAAAATCCTATTTGATGATGATCAGGAAATTTATCTAAATGCCAGGCACAGGAAACTGGGTGGAGTTTGCTCAGGCGTCGCAAGATATCTCGACATACCTCACTTCTGGGTAAGGTTAGCAGCGATCATTGGCCTACTCATTCACACGCCAAGTGTCCTGATTGCTTACGGCCTGGCCTACCTGATTCTAGAAGACGAACCCGTGCACTACGACCAGACCGACCCCAGGTGATTAGAGCACTGATTAGTAGGTTATAGTGGCGTTTTAAACAGTGAAGCGCCGCGACTTGAAACAGCTATCTAACCGAATTGGAATTGACCTGGGAGGCACTAAAATCGAAGGTGTCCTCCTGGACTCAGCCGGCGACATACGGCGCAGAGAACGGATCCCAACACCACGCGAAAATTATCCTCGTATTCTGGACGAAATTTCAGCGCTCATCGCACGGTTAACTAACGATAAACACCTGCCTATCGGTATTGGCACGCCGGGGTCTGTTTCTCCCCTGTCACCCGTGATGCGAAACTCCAACAGCACTTGCCTTAATGGCCAACACCTGCTGAGCGACCTGGAACAACACCTGGGTCGCGCCGTGAGATTAGCTAA
>JABIVN010000235.1 GCA_018667205.1 Gammaproteobacteria bacterium
AAAACTATATTATAAACTTGAAACCGTAGGGACAGGAATTTCTGTCTGCGCTTGTTTTAACGCTACTTGTTCCAGACGATAAGTTTCATTTTCAATAAATTGAAGGATATTTTTCACGTCAACTTCTGACAGACTAAAGTTCGGCATCACGACCTGGTACTTTTCTATTAACGCTACTGCAATTGGATCTTTTTCAGCCAACATAACATCAGGTTCTTTTAACCAACGCGTTAGCCATTGCGGATCACGGACTTTACCCACACCAAAAAGATCGGGACCTATCTGCGGAGCATTAGGAATCTTTGCAATTCCGCCGCTTATTACGTGACAGGAGGTACACATGTTTCTGAATTTCATCTCACCTTCAGTAATCTGGCGAAGTTTGGGCGCGTCTTCATATTTGTTTCGATTCTTACGCGGTTGCTTCCAGTTATGTAGCCAGTTGCCCATTTGATTCGCAATCACGTAGGGGTTTTCCAAGGGCGAGCGTTTAACCCACCGGCCGAGCGCCTGGTTACCAATCACTAGATTTACATTGTGATCTGATAGCTCACGCTCGTCTTCATCGATTGTACTAATGTAAAGACCCATCTTTTTGCGCAATAACCTGATGTCTTCTTCGTCACCCGTCAGGAATGTCCAGCCTTCACCCGTCTTAAACTTTTTGGAGTAAGCATCTAAAACCGCAACCGAATCGCGATCCGGGTCAATAGTAATTGAATAGAAAAAAACGTCCTTGCCCATCCGATCACCCAGTATTTGGGACACGGTTTTTAAACGGGCAGTTTCTACTGGGCACATCTCTCCGCACGAGGTGTAAATAAAATTGACAGCGACCACCTTGTCTTTAATCAGGTCATCGTAAAAACGGACTTTCTCACCTTTAGAGGTCGTTAATTCGATATTGGGAAAATAGTCCTTGCCCCAAATATCATTCGATTTTCTTCTTGTTGCAGGCGCGTGCTTTGCCGTAGCTTGTTTACCCTCCGATAAACCCTGCGTTGCTTCAACAGGCTCTTTTTCACCCTGCTGGGTCTGCGTCATCGCGCTCGCTAAACTCACTGGCAAAAAGCAGCACAGACTGATCAGCCCCGCCGCTAGCAAACTAGTCCAACGTTTTAGCATTTTCTTTTGATCGAATTTTGAACTCATGGTCATTCTTGAAATCCAGTCGTTATCATTGTTAAAAAAGGACCGGGGGGCATTTACATGCCCCCCGTTTAGTTTCAGATGTTAACTGATTTCTTTACTGCGCGGTAAACGTAACAAGTTGTCCAGCCGGCAAGTTTCTGCCCTCGCACTTGAATTTTCCACTGTCTCGGGTCCTGCAAGTGATGCCTGCAAGGTCTGCACTAACCTGAAGACCAGCAGCGACACTACCCTCAATCTTAATAAGGCCTCGCTCATCTACATTCTTAGCGCGAACCATAACAAGTGTCGGTTGTTGAAAGGCCGCAGCAGCTTGAGCAGATTACCGATCACTAGATTTACATGGTGATCTGATAGCTCGCGCTTGCCTTCATCGATTGTATTAGTATAAAGAACGATCCTTTTACGCAATACCCTGATGTCTTCTTCGTCGCCCGTCAGGAATGTTCAGCCCCACCGCTAGCCCACTAGACCACTAGACCAACGTTCTAGCATTTTCTTTTGATCAAATTTTGAACTCGTGGTTAGTCTAGAAACTCGGTCGTTACCGCTGTTACAGAAAGGCCGGGGCGCATCTACATGCCCCCCGGTCCAATTCAGATGTTAACTGATTTCCTTACTGTGCGGTGAACGTGACAAGGTGCCCAGCCGGCAAGTCTCTGCCCTCGCACTTGAATTTCCCACTGTCTCGGGTCCTGCAAGTGATGCCTGCCAGGTCTGCACTAACCTGAAGGCCAGCAGCGACACTACCCTCAATCTTAATACGGCCTCGCTCGTCTACATTCTTAGCGCGAACCATAACAACTGTCGGTTGTTGAGGGGCCGCAACTGCTTGAGCAGCGGCAGCATCAGCAGCGGCAACTTCGGCAGCAGCATCAGCAGCATCAGCAGCAGCATCAGCGGCGGCTTCAGCTTCGGCGGCAGCGGCAACTTCAGCATCAGCAGCGGCAACTTCGGCAGCGGCTTCAGCATCGGCAACTTCGGCAGCGGCTTCAGCAGCATCAGCGGCGGCTTCAGCTTCGGCGGCAGCAGCAACTTCGGCAGCAGCTTCAGCTTCAGCGGCAGCAGCAGCTTCGGCATTAGCTTCATTAGCAGCAATTTCTGCGGCGGCAGCTTCATTAGCAGCAGCTTCAGCTTCAGCTTCAGCTTCAGCTTCAGCAGCTTGGACATCTGCAGCAGCAGCATCGGCAGCAGCAGCAGCGGCATCAACGGCAGTTTGAACATCAACGGCAGCAAAGAACACGTTGGTTGTCGCACCGTTGGTTGGTATACCGTCCGATGGTCCCACACCACTTCCTTCACGGAAGGTGGGCAACGCAACCGTATCAATATATTCCACACCATCCCAAGTTGGAATTACCGATGGCATTACCTGAACCTGCCCAGGATGCTCGAGATCCCAACGTAACAACATTGCGTGATCTTCATGCTGCGTGTTGTGACAGTGCTCTACGAAACTGCCTGCAAACTCACGGAAGTGATAAGCGATCTCGATTTCACGAGCGGCATCTTCTTCATTACCCAGTCGGAATACGTCTTTACGAGCACCGATCTCCCACATAGGTGGTAACTGACCGTCTTTGCTGATGATCACGCCTTCTTCAAAGTGAATGTGGATCGGATGACTCCATCCACCGCCGGTAGTGAGTTTCCAAACTTCTCGCGTACCATCTCCAGAAAAACCAGCTTCTGTCGGTCCTTGTGCCAGTTGAGGTGCTGCAGACACTCGCCTCATATCCGCCGTCAATCCACCGCCATCGTCGGTTTTAATTGTCCAGGGCGCATTATCGGTTCCGGAAGAGCGACCAAAGTGGAACTCACGACGACGCGCGTCCTTAATAGCTGCAACATCTTCAGCGTTGTTTCGATCCCATGGCATTTCTGTCATCCGTTCTTTGCCAGGCTCAAAATCAGCGGGGTTCATACTAAGGTCAGTACCATCATAGGCCACAACATCTAACTGCATGAACTTACCAACGACAGGATCACCTTCAGTCCAAGATGCTACGCCATCCGTAACCACAATCACTGCTTTGTATTCTTCACGCAGTACCTGTTCTAGCGGGACATTACCTTCAACGATCTTACCGTTGCGATGTTCCAGCAAGTTTACAAAGAACAGCTTTGCGCCGGCCCCCAAATTATGCTTGGAGAAGTCAACGATGATGTCGTAACGTTCCGCAATACCGAGTTGTGGTAGCGTGCCTTTATGCTCAAGCCTGTCGCCGTCGCCATCAAGATCAGTCTTGCCATCGAATGCAATAGCATGCTCAAGGATGTTGCCGTCATTCGCGATCATATGAAAAGGAACACGATTCCAGGAAACGTCTTGACCTGGTGCGCCCTGAATTTCACCTGTTGTACGTCCAGCAACTTCTTGAACCAGCGCCAACTTAAAGTAACGGGAGACCGAACCATCCAGGATACGGAAACGATAACTACGAGCACGAACTTCCAGCACCGGAGAATAGAGATAGTTAACGGTCAACACGTCACCGATGAAACCATCCAAGTTAAAAATGTTAAACCATAGCTGACCTTCGTCATCGAAGGCTTTATCCGCTAAGACGATGTTCACGTCATAATCCCGGTTACCCCATGCCAGCGCATCACCCGATGGGAAAGCCAAGTTAGCCCCATCGTGTATCGATTCGTTGCCGCGGTCTTTACCGCTGTAGTAGTTCATCATCGCCGCATCGCCCTTGTAAACATTCGGCGCGGTGAAATCGAACATATGGTCATGGAACCAGTGCGTACTCATGATTTCACGCTGATCACCCCTAACGTTGATCCGACCGTTTTCACAGGCCTTCACCCCTGGGTTCAAGTCATTAACAAACAGTGTTTCACCCTCGGCGCAAGGATATGAAGCTTTTGGATCTTCCGCTGTTGTATTGATCGTGTCGTAACCCGCGATTTGCATCGGCCATCTATAATCATAATACTGACCAGGAAAGAAGAAGGCGTTGGCAAAACCATCGCTCTCTGCCGGGTTATGGCCGTTGTGCTCATGGGTACTAACAGTATGTATACCAAAACCACGATTGGCCGTCGGGTCAATGGGCAGAGAATTGTAGTGACGGAAGATCACAGGTTCGCCGATTCGGGCCATCATTAATTTAAGTGGGAAAGTACCGTCCCAGGTCCATAGGGTTTCAGGAAGCTGGAGCGGCAAATCAGGGTGAAAGCGGGGTTCGACACCCTTAGTGCCTCCCGCAAGGTGATATAAACCACCCGGACCAAATTCACCTTTAGAGTATGTGTGCAGTTGCAATTCATTACGGAAGCCGCCGTTCTCCCTGGCACCTGACTGTCCTGTCTTAACGTATGCTTGGGGGTAAAACTCATTCCAGCGCTGATGTGCCCAGCCCTGACCACCCGCACGACCTTCCATCGGCGCATGGTCAAGAGCACGCTCGAGAAAATCTTCAATGGCTGAGGTCCATGGGTTTATATCAATTGTATTGGAAAACTCAGAAGGAAACGGATAAATGCCTCTTTGCGCTAAAAAACTGTCTAACGCGTCAGAGTCAGGCCCACTGGCTGCGTTTAAAGGTAACGGGAATGTTCCTCGCTCGGCAGACGCTGCCTCTGCCGGGTCAAGCTTCTGTGGACCAAACTCTTCAAAGCGCAGGAATGGCTGAGTAAACGGCAAGGCGCCAAACAACGGGCTGGCTGCACCACCTGTTGGCACATCATATGCCCCACCGGCACCTTCACTCATTGTGCCCGTGAACACCCCGTTATTAATTCCAATATCGGCATGTTGACCATTTTGAATTTCCAGCGCTCCTTCCATTGCTGGTACCGCATCCACCAGTGCTTCACTGCGTTCTTCGCTAACGATAGGTCCCGTATATGCAGACGGATCGTCGGCAGCAGGGGGGCCGATATAATCGGGTTCAAGAGCAAAAGAAGCTGCGGCAGTAAAAATAGCCGAAAACCCCACAATTGCGATTTGATGATGGATCGATTTATTACGTTTCACTTTAATCTAGCCTCTTGTCTGTATGGATCAAAAACTAATTTGTTTTTTTAAACATCCTATTTGTACGGTCGTTGTTAAAACTCAGACTTCCAACTTGAGCCCTCATCGATCATGGTTTCTCTCTCGGGAGAGCTTTTTTTCTCTTGGTAGATTTTTTACTTTTGGTAGACAGTGTTAAACTTTTTTTGGATAACAAGCAGATTAGTTTTTACAAGTGTAAATATCCGGATCAAATTGTCATTGAGTTGTATTTTTTGTGGGTTTTGTGTGTGAATTGTAAGTTTTTTGTTCGGGTTGTAAGTTTTTTGTAAGTTGTCAGGAAAGGCTTCAAGCGTGATGGTGGCGTCAAGTGTGCAGATATAGAAAAACATCGCGATCTTGTTAGCCCGCATGTCTACGAGCAGAGAGATGCCGCTCAGCCACTCCTAAAATCAATAGCGATAGATGTTGTGAAACCCCAAAGGTTCTAGTCAACTGATCAGGCTCAGCGGCGATTGGGCGCGTTTAGTGAAGGCAGTAGCGTTGAGGCCCAGAAAACGGGGCGGCACGATTGGACTCAGCGCTGCTATAAGCACTGCCATTGTCAGCAATGGTCAAGTCTGTTGAGATTCTAGGTTGAAATCCTAGGCTGGGATCGCACTGGCGGGCACTAAAAGAGCCAGAACAACAAATGCTTTACGAATCTTCGAGAGCTCCCATTGCAGCATGGCGAAACGTGACAGTACCTGCAGGAGCCGCTGCAACCCGCACACCGGCGCCCACAGGGATCAACTTCCTAATCATTCCAATACAGCTAACGAAGACTTCGCATCAACGGTTTGGGACCACTAGCAGTTGCGTCGTTAGAACTTCATCGTCATTTAAGCAATGTCTTCAGTGTTAATAACGCATCCAATAGTTGACTCATTAGCGAATACTCATCAGCGAATACTCACTGCCGTACTCCCGATGGCTCAATTACCCGTGTAATTTGGCGTACGCTTCTCAACAAACGCCATCATTCCTTCTTTCGCGTCACTGGTTTTTGAGCACATTAGCTGGTTACGGTTCTCGATAGCCATCGCCGCTTCAAGACCAGCCGCATCAATCGACATATTAAGTCCTTCCTTTGTAAGCCGAAGCCCCATCGGAGAAGTCATTAGCATTTCATCGATATACGACTGCGCCGCTGCCTCTAATTGATCATCGGGCACGACTTCGGACACCAAATTAGTAGCCAAAGCACGATCAGCGTTAATAAACCGACCCGTGAGCATGAGTTCCGAGGCGACAGAGGTACCCACCAGCCTTGGAAGAAAGTAACTTGACCCCATATCACACGCCGACAAGCCAATGCGAATAAACGCTGCGTTCATTTTAGCGGATTCACCCGCAACCCTGATATCCGATGCCAGAACAAACGAAAACCCTCCACCACAGGCTGGTCCCTGCACCAGCGAGATTATCGGTTGCGGGCACCGACGCATTCGAATGTATACCTCTGCAAGATACCCCTGAAACCCCATGCCTCCGCCGAATGGCAGCTCGTAAGTTTTCGACTGTGATGCCTTAATGTCGAGCCCTGCACAGAACGCTCGACCTGCGCCACGCATCACAACAATTCTGGTCTCATTGTCTTCAGCCAGTCTGCCAAAGTAATCCCGAAGTTCGGTCACCATTGGCGTCGTAATAGCATTCAACGCCTCGGGACGGTTCAATGTCAGCCAATCAACCTGGCCACGTTTTTCGATAACAATTGTTTCGTACTCAGACATGGACTACTCCTTTTTTATTATGTCTTGATCAGTTTTCGAACATCAGACGGCGCGGGTCCGCCTGGCGAAAACATGACCAACGCGTCATCAAACCCAGCTTCTGAATACCGGGTCAGTCTTTCGTTTAACTCACCCAGATCGGTTTCGGCGTTCAGCACAATCGTTGACACGATCGCCCGCTTGCCTCCGGCTTCCCGGTAATCCTTTATCGTTTCAGTCAGTTGTTCCACACTTCGATACATGCCGGAAGCGATCCAGGCGTTAAATTCTTTCGCGGCACGTGCGACGCCTTTTCCCCAAGTGCCGTAGACAAGGGGCGGACCACCCTGAACCTCTTTCCAAGGACTAATGGATTTACCGTCAACTTCTCCTGCCGTAAACCATTGTCTTAATGTCTCAAGGTCATCGTTAAACTTGCCAAAGCGCTCTTCGAATACTTTTTCATGCAAGTGAAAGTCCACCGAGGTAGAGCCAGCACCAACACCCAGCAGCAAACGATTACCCGACGCCTGCATCAGTGAAAATGACTTAAGTGCGATATCAACAGGATCGTAGAGCGGCAACTGGAGTATGGCCGTGCCAAGTTCCACTTTGTTGGTGACAGCAGCCGCGATTGCCAGGGTAATAAAGGGATCGGTGAGCATGAACCCCCTACCCATCGCCTGTGCGCTCCACAAACTGGCGTAACCTTCTTGCTCCAGCAGTCGCGCTTGATTTGCCAGGCTGCCGGCATCAGAAGAATTTACGGGTCCTAGTAGTGCCCCTAATCTCATCGCAGTAATCTCATCGGTATTTTTCCATGTAATCTCTCAGCATCCTGTAACTCCTAATACCGAACCATGAAAAAAACTCTCCATCAACAAGCGCCCCATTAAAGCCTTTACCCTCGAGCCCTTCAATATGCCGCGCAAACGGGAAAGGCTCTGAAGAAAATAAATAAAAGGTGTTCGCTTCTGGCAGCCTGCTGTCTGTTAGCGCAGGGTATGGCTTACTGTAATCTGGAAGAAAATGCCCAAGGCCGGTTTTAATTAGGACAGAGCCGATAAAGGTGCTCCGACTGATTGTCATCCAGGGGTCCTGCCAAATCATATAATTGATTCGGGCAATATCCTGTATCGAACCCATTGAGTGCATCAAACCTGGCAGATTATCCCAACCGGTAAAGTCCAGGTTCGGCATGCCAGCCAGGGATTGCCAGTCAGCGCTAAGTTTCTCGAGCTTATGGCTCTGTAGTTTACCGGCCAGAGCCTGGAGATCATCACCAACGGCGCCGACCGACGTGATATGGGTAGCGTGCCACGGAAAGGGGCAGGACTCTGCCATCTGCAGCGTATTTTCTTCACGATCCATGACAACCAGGTCGGGTTTTAGCTGACGGCAGCTATCCCAATTAACGCCTTTGGTACCACCAACAACCGGGATGTCACGTACAACCTCTTCAGGGTGAATACAAAACCGGGTGCGTCCAACGACCTCGAGACCGCACTCAACGAGTGTTTCAGTAAGACTTGGGACCAGCGAAATAACCCGCAACTATTTTACATTCTCGTGGTTGTAGGGGCAGTGGCGGCAGGCATTACCGCAACAGTTTCCCCTGACTAAATGAAAGCGCTCGGTCAGCACCATCAATCCATCCTCTAGGTAATAGTGCTGACCTTCGATCAAATCCCTGATGGGCCAATTCTCGACTTCGGTCATTTATGTGCTTCGTCGGTATTGACCACCGACTTCAAAGAAAGCGTCAGTTAACTGGCCCAAAGAACAATGTCGAACTGCTTCCATGAGTGCTTCAAACCCATTGTCGCCTTCTGTCACCGCTAATCTCAGCCTATCCAAAGATTCGCCGGCAGACGCATCGTGGCGCGCCTGAAAATCATGAAGGCGTTTGATTTGGCTCTGTTTTTCTTCCTCGGTGGATCGAGCGAGTTCTATAGTGGTTTCTTCCGGTTGGGTATCAGGCTGGAACGTATTGACACCAATCAAGGGCAGGCTTCCATCATGCTTTAACGTCTCATACTTCATGGACTCTTCCTGAATTTTGCCACGCTGGTAACCCGTTTCCATCGCCCCCAGCACCCCGCCGCGATCAGAAATACTTTCAAACTCTCGAAGTACCGCCTCTTCCACCAGATCAGTCAGTTCATCGACAATAAAGGCGCCCTGGCTTGGGTTTTCTGTTTTCGTCACTCCGAATTCACGGTTAATAATCAATTGGATAGCCAGCGCCCGACGAACAGATTCTTCCGTTGGCGTCGTGATGGCTTCGTCGTAAGCGTTGGTATGCAGACTGTTACAGTTGTCATTAATCGCGAGCAAAGCCTGCAGCGTTGTACGGATATCATTGAACTGCATTTCCTGAGCGTGCAAGGATCGACCCGATGTCTGGATATGGTATTTCATCTTTTGGCTTCGATCATTGGCACCATACTTCTCACGCATCGCTACTGCCCAGATACGCCTGGCAACCCGACCAATAACCGTATATTCCGGATCCATGCCATTAGAGAAGAAGAATGAGAGGTTAGGTGCGAAATCATCGATGCTCATTCCGCGCGCCAAATAAGTCTCAACAAAGGTAAAACCGTTGGCCAACGTAAACGCCAGCTGGGAAATCGGGTTCGCCCCGGCTTCTGCTATGTGATACCCAGAGATCGAAACTGAATAGAAATTTCGAACTTCATTAT
>JABIVN010000236.1 GCA_018667205.1 Gammaproteobacteria bacterium
ACCAAAGAAACCAAAGAAACCAAAGACACCAAAGAAACCAAAGAAACCAAAGAAACCAAAGAAACCAAAGAAACCAAAAAAAACCAAAAAAAACCTAGATAGATAAAGCTGGAGAAATACGATGGCGGAGTTCCCGACAGGGTTGCGGTACCTGAAAAGCCACGAGTGGGCGAAACAGGAAGGAGATGTGATTGTCGTGGGTATTTCTGATCATGCCCAGGATGCCCTAGGTGACGTGGTATATGTGGAGTTGCCAGAAGTTGATGCGGAGTGCCAGGCAGGTGACGAGATAGCGGTGGTTGAATCCGTGAAGGCAGCATCAGACATTTATGCGCCCGTTACCGGCACGGTTGTTGAAGTTAACGTCAAGCTTGAAGATTCCCCCGAACTGGTTAATGACGCGCCTTATGCCGATGGCTGGTTCTTCAAGATAAAGATTTCGGACCCCTCGGCAGTTGAAGGCCTGCTGACGTCTGAGCAATACCAAGCGCTCTGTGAAGCTGAAGAACACTAACGTTGGCGGGTCACATGTTTAAGCCACTTTTCCCAAGGAACTAAAATGCCATTTGTCCCGCATACAGCGAATGATGAGAGAATCATGCTTGCGTCAATAGGCGTAACCTCTATTGAGGCGCTTTTTGACGAGATTCCCCAGGCGCTTAAGTCTGGTGAGTTGGAACACACGCCGTCAGGAATTAGCGAGATGGCGCTCCTTCGTATAATGAATGAGCGAGCGCGTTTAGATGAAGTGCATCTGTCCTTTATCGGGGCCGGCGCCTACGAGCACCATATTCCGGCTGCAGTCTGGGACCTTGTTGGACGGGGCGAGTTCATGACTGCATATACCCCATACCAGGCAGAGGCCAGTCAGGGTACGCTGCAGCTGATCTACGAATTCCAGACAATGATGACCCGTTTGCTGCAGATGGAAGTGGCTAATGCTTCGGTCTACGACGGGGCTACCGCGCTCGCTGAAGCTATCCTGATGGCGATACGTGCGAACAAGAAAAACAAGTCGCGGCGGGTCTTGGTGGCCGGAGACGTTAACCCCGCCTATATCGAAGCCAGCCGGGTGATCGTTCGTAATCAAGGTATCGAGCTAGAAGTGCAGGGTTTTGATGAAGACTCTGGGCTGGTCGGGTTGACGGATGAGCCTGGAGCGTTTGCGGCTTTGGTGGTTAGTTACCCCAATTACTTCGGCGGTTTGCCGGATGTCGATGCCCTGACTGATTGGTGTCATGAAAATAGTGCGCTAATGGTTGGGGTGGTTAATCCTACCGCGATGGCGCTTCTGAAGCCGCCCGGCGAGTGGGGGAAAAAAGGCGCGGATATCGCGGTTGGTGAAGGGCAGCCGTTAGGGATTCCCGTCTCGTCTGGCGGTCCCTATCTGGGATTTATGTGTTGTAAACAGGCGATTGTCAGGCAGATGCCTGGCAGGATCATTGGCAGAACTAGCGATGTGGACGGTAGTGATGGGTTCACCTTGACACTTCAAGCAAGAGAACAACATATCAGGCGTGCTAAGGCGACCTCCAACATCTGCACCAATCAGGGTCTGCTGGTGACTGCGGCAACGATTTATCTCAGTTTGTTAGGTGATGTGGGGCTGCGGTCTGTTGCTGTTCAATCCCACCAGGGGTTACAGCAGTTGCTAAGGAACCTTGAGTCAACGGGAAAAGTGAAGAGACGATTTACCGGGCCATGTTTTCATGAAGCAGCGATTGAATTGCCGATACCGGCAAGCGAAGTGTTACCGCTGATGGCCGAACAGGGCGTTCTGGGTGGCTACGATCTTGGATTATCGTTTGCGGCGCTGGAAAACTGTTTGCTGGTTAACGTGACGGAAACAAAAACCGAGCAGGACCTGGCGCTATACAGCGCGGCGCTCTCAAATGCATTGGAGGCAAAGGGATGCTGATTTACGATTTATCCAGTGAAGGTCGAATTGCCGGCGCGCAGTTTGAAAGGCAAGAAGGTGACCCTGTTGGGTTGCCGACAGAACATATTCGGAAAGGGGCGATCGGGCTGCCTGGTGTTTCTGAGCTTCAGGTGGTCAGACATTTTACCAACCTTTCGAAAAAGAATTTCTCTATTGATGGACAGTTTTACCCACTTGGCTCTTGCACAATGAAATATAATCCGAGGGGTGCGCATAAGGCAGCGAGCATCCCCGGCTTCCTGGCTCGTCATCCACTGGCGCCTGAAGCTCAGTCTCAGGGTTACCTCGCCTGTCTTTATGACCTTCAGGAGTATCTTAAGGACGTGACCGGTATGAAGGCTGTGTCGCTGACGCCGATGGCCGGCGCGCAGGGTGAGTTCGCCGGTGTAGCGATGATTCGCGCCTATCACGAAAAACGAGAGGACTTGGCGCGAACAGAAATTTTGGTACCGACTGCTGCGCATGGTACAAATCCCGCGACGGCAGTCATGTGCGGTTATAAAGTCCGTGAAATTGCCGTAACAGAAGATGGTGACGTGGACCTGGATGCCTTAAAGGACGCGGTGGGACCGCAGACCGCGGGTCTTATGATGACGAATCCCTCGACCTGTGGCGTGTTCGAACGAAAAGTGCAGGAAATCGCTAGGGTTGTGCATGCTGCAGGCGGGTTGCTTTACTATGACGGCGCTAACCTCAACGCAATTCTTGGCAAGGTCAAACCCGGCGATATGGGGTTTGATGTCCTGCATATGAATCTCCACAAGACCTTTGCGACGCCCCACGGTGGCGGTGGTCCTGGTGCAGGTCCGGTTGGTGTTGGTGAGCGTTTGGTGCCCTTTATTCCGACGCCCATTGTCGGAAAAGAAAACTTAACCTATCGATGGTTGACCCGTGCGGACATACCAGATTCCATTGGTCGTTTGTCTGCGTTTATGGGTAATGCTGGCATTTTGTTGCGGGCCTATGCGTATGCCAGGTTACTTGGCAGAGAAGGCATGCACCGGGTGGGTGAGTTTGCGACATTAAATGCTAACTATATGGCGCGCGAGCTTGAAAAAGTCGGGTTTACCTTGGCATACCCTGAACGCCGCGCGACTCATGAGTTCATCGTGACTTTGTCGCAAGAAGCGAAGGAGCTTGGCGTGACTGCCATGGATGTGGCGAAGCGTCTCCTGGACTATGGCTACCATGCGCCAACAACCTACTTTCCATTGCTGGTGCCGGAATGTCTGTTAATCGAGCCTACAGAGACGGAAACAAAGGAAGAAATTGATGGGTTCGTCGCGGCGATGGCATCGATTTTGGAGGAAGCGAGAAGCAACCCTGAAATTGTTACGACCGCGCCACATACAATGCCGGTCAAAAGGTTGGATGACGTAAAGGCGGCAAGGGAGCTAGATCTCGCGCTGGCCCGATAGCATCGTCACAAATTCGCCGAGTTGTTGCGCCAGAAAAGCAACCAAGAACACGAGCCGGGAAGACGTTGCTTCCCCAGAGTGTTGCATCGCACGGACCATGGGTTCTGTTTTGCTCTGCTGCTATGACCTGATCGCGATCGTTAGTTGGATGGGGTCCTGCGGACTGACTCCCTTTTCCGGACGTTCGGTACATCCTGAGAAGAGCGCTGAACTTAACAGTGCTAGCGCCAAAATTCCGGTCGTCGTTAGTCGCGAAGACTGATGATAGGCCATTGATTTTCCTCCGCTTCCAGTCTCAATATCGGGTCTGGATCAACTGCCACAGGATTGTCTACCATTCGCAGTAGGGGTAGGTCATTGTGTGAGTCGGAATAAAAGACGCTACCTTTCAGTGAATCCGGTTGACCTGCCAGCCACTGTTCCAGCCGGGTGACTTTTCCCGCAGCAAAGCTTGGTACCCCGACAATCCTGCCCGTATAGCGGTTTGATATGATCTCCGGGTCAGGCGCGATCAATGTATCGATTCCAAATTGATCGACGATAGGGCGTGTGACGAATTCGATCGTGGAAGTAATGACCAGCAAGGTATCTCCCTGATCGCGATGTTTTTTTACCAGCGTCTGGGCCTTGTCTAAAATAATGGGAAGAATACGCTGCGCGACAAACTCGGACCTAAACCTGTGGAGGTCTTCGATAGAGTATTGAGTCAGAACTGAGCAGGAAAACTGCAGATATTCATCGATATCTAACTGCCCAGCCTTGTACTGCTGGTAGAAAGCATCGTTCCTTTTCGTATGTTCCTCCGCATCAACAAGTCCTTTGTCGACAACAAACTGCCCCCACTCATGGTCACTATCAGCAGCTATGAGTGTTTCGTCGAGATCAAAAATTGCGAGTGGCATGAAGTAGGTCCAGTCAGTAAACAACGCAGTGTAACGTGTCCTGCTGGTTTGCTGAATGTCTGGGATTGAAGCACAATGATTTTTGTTCGCATCACGAGGTTCAGGTAATTGATTGATGAAGATGGGTATCGCCCTAATGTGGGCATCATTGTTGCTAATGATCATGGCCAGGTTTTGTGGGCGCGTCGTGTAGGACAGGATGCTTGGCAGTTTCCTCAGGGAGGGATTCAATCGACGGAATCACCCGAGGAAGCTCTCTATCGAGAACTCGAGGAAGAGGTTGGACTTGAGGCGGGTCAGGTAGAGATTGTTGGCACAACCAGAGGTTGGCTTCGATACAAATTGCCACGAAGGTTGTTGCGTTCAAATAACTCCTCGTTTGTTGGCCAGAAACAGAAGTGGTTTCTTCTCAAAATGCTGGCGGATGACGAGGCTGTTCAACTCGCCGGATCTAACACACCGGAATTCGATTTATGGGCGTGGGTCAGTTATTGGTACCCCCTTGGCCAGGTCGTGTCGTTTAAGCAGGATGTTTATCGTCGAGCGATGAAAGAACTGGCGCCTTGCTTATCAAAATGCTCTTCCAAATGAGTTTATTCTAGATGCTTGAAGTACTGCGCAGGGTCATTCAGGAAGTCAATCGAGCGGGTGA
>JABIVN010000237.1 GCA_018667205.1 Gammaproteobacteria bacterium
CCTAATGGGACAGGTTTTCCCTCTCGGAGAAAATCCAAATTACGAACCTCTGCCTGAAGAAAGTATTGCCGGTATCGCAAAAGCCAACGGTCGTGACGTTATGGATGTCATGTATGACATGCTGGTTGCCAATGGCGGCAAGGAACTCTTTTATCAACCTTTAGGAGGTTATCAGGGGTTCTCGCTGGACTATCAAAAGAAATTACTAGAGCACCCGAACGTATTGTTCGGATTAAGCGACGGCGGTGCACACTGCGGTGTCATCGCTGACGCAGGAATGCCCACATTCATCATGACTCACTGGGGTCGTGATCGAGCCAGGGGTGACAAAATGTCACTGGAGTTTATTGTGAAGTCACTCACCTCCAGTACGGCGCACGCCTTTGGCATGTTTGACCGGGGACAACTTACTGAGGGCATGATCGCAGACGCTAATATTATCGACTTTGA
Organism: Gammaproteobacteria bacterium; assembly: GCA_018667205.1. Taxonomy (GTDB): domain Bacteria; phylum Pseudomonadota; class Gammaproteobacteria; order Pseudomonadales; family Azotimanducaceae; genus UBA9659. Next base: position 451 of record JABIVN010000237.1, read on the forward strand.
CAGGCTCAGGTTACACCGACCCGAAGCAGTGTTCGACTTACCCGCAGGTGGAAGGCGTCTCGTGCAACGTGCTGAAGGCTATGAGATCACTATTAAATCTGGCGAGATTATCTTTAACAATGGACAACACAGCGGCGCCCTGCCAGGCAAACTGGTAAGACGTAGTGACGCCGAAGGCGTCTCTACAGCGGCTTAATCACAAACCTAAAAAACATATTAAGGAATAAGTTATGTCTGAAGCATGGATCATTGACGCGGCCCGAACGCCGCGGGGTGTAGGAAAACAGGGTAAGGGAGCGCTCTGGGAAATCCATCCACAAAAGTTGTTGTCTACGGTTCTTTCGGCACTTGCCGAACGGAACTCTCTATCGACGGAGGAAATCGATGACGTAATAATAAGCTGCAGTAGCCAGTTTAAAAAACAGGGTGCCTGCATAGGTCGAATGGCAGCTCTGGATGCAGGTTATTCCAATAAGGCATCAGGCGTTACGCTGGATCGATTCTGTGGAGGCGGGATCAGCGCAGTGAACATGGCTGCTGCCAGTATCATGAGCGGCATGGAGGATTTGATCGTTGCTGGCGGGGTCGAAATGATGTCATACACATCAGCCGAAGGCACACCGAACCCTTTGGATGCAGGTAATCTTGACCTTCGAAATGCCCATCCACAAACTAACGTCGGTATCGCCGCAGATATTATCGCGACGGAAGAAGGATTTAGCCGAATAGAGCTAGATGCATTTTCCGCTGAAAGCCAACGTCGGGCGGGCGAAGCATTGGAAAACGGCGCCTTCTCCAAAAGCCTCATTCCAGTCTACCGTCCTGACGGCACACTGGCATTGGATACGGAAGAATTTCCCCGGCCAAAAACCACAGCGGAACAACTGGCAAACCTGAACCCAGTGTTTGGGAACTTCATGGATTTACCTTTTTTCGATTCAGGGCTCACTTTTCGTGAGATGGTCGCCAAGAAGTGGCCAGACCTTAAGATAGAACATGTGCATCATGCAGGTAGTTCTTCGGGAGTTGTCGATGGCGCGGGCGCGCTGGTCCTCGCTTCACCAGAATATGCAAAAGCCCACGGCCTGAAGCCCAGAGCAAAAATCAGGGCAATGGCAAACATGGGACACTCTCCCGAGTACATTCTGAATGCGCCGGTGGACGCTGCCAAGAAGGTTCTGAAGAAGGCTAACCTAACCCTAAATGACATCGATTTGTTCGAAGTCAACGAAGCCTTCGCCGTAGTGCCTGTTAAATTCATGCGAGACCTTGGCGTCAACCATGAAAAACTCAATGTTAATGGCGGTGCCATAGCCCTGGGTCATCCCATAGGCGCTACCGGTGCCATGTTGATCGGTACAGCACTTGATGAACTAGAACGCCGGGATCAATCCCTTGGGCTGGTGACCATGTGCGCAGCCGGCGGCATGGCACCCGCGGTCATCATCGAAAGGATGTAGCACTAGCTGGCGTAAGTGGGGGACATCGTTGTATTACCATGACCCCACTTACCCGACCTACTGGTCAGCCATGTACTTTTCCCACCAGTGGTGGAAGTTACGGATACGTCTTTCGTGATGAGAAACCCAGAGCCCTTTCATGCCGCGCGAGTGCAATCCTTTTTGTACGCCAGCAAGACACGATGCATCCTGATCAAGTAACAACCCCGAAGATTTATCGCCATAGCGATAGAATACGTGCTCAGGGCGCCCGTCAATATTGACATCGCCCAGCTCAACAAACATGTCAACTGCGCCCGCATTGGCCCCCGCCGTGACGTCACCTTTAGGTACACGATTAAAAATCATACGGTCGAAGTACATCTTGTCAGGGTCTGTTGGATGCGGACGATGACGGAACATCCACATCTGCTCGCCGAAGAGGTTAAACGTAACGTTCGGGAAAATATTGTAATGGTAGTCGGCGGTCAGCTGATCATCCGTTAGTTTTGAAAAGTCTAAGCCGTGCTCATTCGTCATTGAACGCTTGTGAGCAGCTACTGCCCCTCGCAGGGTAGTGACATCACCTTCAAAGGCATCGACCGGAAACCCTTCAGACTTCAGGTATTCAACCATCGTTTCATTTAGGGCCTTGTCTTCAGTAATCTTACGAGGGCTAGGAATATACATCGGCGCAATAAAGCGGGTGTGCCGGCCATATAGGTCCATCTGCACATTTACATCATCGGCAACATACTCAGATTCCGGGTGTACGCCACGTACATGGTAGGTCTCTGAAAATATGTCAACCGAAGTTTTCCAGTTGCAGTTCCATTCAACGGTTTCATCAGAAACCAGCACCATCGATTCAAATTCGTAGGGAGCAAGGTGCTCGGGCACGATCCCTAGATAGTCGATCAACGGTTCTACATCAGGATCCATAGATACCCAGACGAACCCTCCCCACGCTTCGCATCTGAGTTCCCTCAGGCCTAGCTCTTCAGCAGGGACCCCCTGCGGGAAGTCGTGCGCTTCGGGGATATCTTTGATACTGCCATCCAGATGGTACTCCCAACCATGAAAGCCACAACTCAGGTAGGGGGAGTTTCCACAGCCTGCTTTCTTGAGCTGATTTCCCCGGTGCTGACAAACATTGTAGAACGCTCGAACGATCCCATCATCAGCACACGTTACCAGGATCGATTCGCGTAGATGCTCAAACACAAAAAAACCACCAGGCTCCGCCACGTCGCAGACCGCGCCTGCCAGCAACCAGGTTTTCGACCAGATTCGTTCGTCTTCCAGCTTTAAAAACGCAGGATCCGTGTAGCGATCAACAGGGATTCGCTCAAGGCCAAGTTCTGGTTCCGGCGCTTTGGCCATTGGTGTAAATACAAAGTCAGCTAGTTCATTCATACTGATTCCTCCGTGCGTCATTTTTCCTCTCAGCGAGCAGGGTATCAACCATGAAGACGTGTAATCAATGTGGTAAATGTTGCATTAAATACTCCGATGGCGGACTGTCCGCCAGCCCATCAGAAATAGACTGGTGGGAGGAAAATAGGCCGGAAATCTTTAAGTACGTCAACAACGGCAATATCTGGGCGCATCCGGACACCGGTGAACCTCTATCCCGATGCCCCTGGCTGGGGTTCGATCCAAGCGCCAGGACGTACCGCTGCGAGATCTATCATGATCGTCCGGAAGATTGTCGTCATTACCCTACTCATATCGATGAGATGATCACCGATGAGTGCGAGATGCTCGAAAGCAGAGACCTGCACGACAAAAAAAATGCGCAGAAAAAATTGGATCTCATTATGAGCGACAGTCGACCCGCTTTTCGTTCAAGTTAGGGGCCGGCCCTCTTTTAACCTCAGTAATGCTGTCCCAAACGACGCAGTTGCCTAGCTCTTAGCGGCTCAGCAAGTTTCAGTACTCGAGCGATCGCAAGCTTGTGCTCCGGTGTAAGCCGCTCAATTTCGTGATACCGTAAATAAAATCTCAGTCGTTCAGTTCGTCGAAAAAACACCGTTGCAGCAGAATCAATCGTCGCCAAATCTTTTTCCGGTTTTCGTCCAAGCAACCAGCTTGGCCATTTCCTGCCCCGAGGCGCATCAAAAACAAAAATCCGGTTGAACCTGTTTCCAGAGACCAGGATATTTCGGAAGAAAAAGCCTCGATGAACAAACCCGTTCCGATGCATCTTGCGTGCTGTTTCAGCCAACATGGCGATAAGGGATTGCCTGTTAAGCTTCGAAAGACGGGGCTTCTTTTCAGGTAAGGTTTCTACAAGCACTTCATCCAAATTACTGGACTCGGGCACTTCCTCTGTCATCAAAAAACATTGCGTTAATCTCCCCAGGCTTCGTTCTTCGCCAAAGGCCACCGGCGTTGTTACGTCTATGCCGAAATCACGCAACCGCTCGAGATTACGAAACTCTCTTTGGGCTTTGCTTCTACCAAAAAAAGCCCCTCTAAATAATTCTCGCCGGAACCTTTTGACACTGCAAATAAAGTACTTTTTTAAATAAAACGTCCTGCCGCCGCCAGCGCTATCGACCACCGAAACACGCCATACCTCACTGCCATTTTCGCTTTCAAGCAGGACCCCTGACTCCCAAGTCAGAAACGATCTCAGATCACCCTCACCATGCTCCCCAAGCAAGGCCTTCCATGCAGGATCAATATAGAAAACGTTAGACCAACTCACAGCATTCAGACGCCCTTAAGGTCATAGCGGTCGAACATATTGTTCGCGGAACTCATCAAACCCGAGCTGTCAGCGCCGCTCCGATACGACCATCATTAAAAAAAACCTACCTGAGCAGACTACCTTTGACATAGGCCCGGGGTCGTTAGGATTCTCGCCAGACCGCGTAGTGAAACCAAACGCTTGCGGCAAGCAAGCGCATTGACATCACTATCTCGCGAACTACTTGTCCCGAACTACTTGTCCCGAACTACTTGTCGCGAGTCGGGAACTGCTGGCTCAATACTTATTACCTGGCTCTAGAATATGCTGCCGCATGGCCTCAGGAACATCAGGAGGGTCGACAGTGAACTCACCATCCTCAACCGGAGGATGCACGTCAAACACGTTGTTGAACTTGTGTACAGAATCCCAAATACCGATAGCAATGGTCAACTCCACCACTTCCGCGTCAGAATAATGTACTTTAAGTTTGCTCATATACTCATCATCGACGCCATTTGCGTGATTCATGATGAAGTCTTCCGTGAGATCCAGTGCAATCTTAGTGCGGTCATCAAGATCGGAGTTCTGGTGATCCTTCATCTTTTCAATCATTTCTTCATTCATACCATTCTTCTGCGCCGCAGAAGATCGTGCAGGAATTCAGTATAGGCAACCATTAAGGTTGGCGGATTTAAGTCGCACCAGATCCTTTAGGACCGGATCCAGTCGGCTGTGGGACCAAAGCAGACCGTAGCGATACATGAATCCCTGAAGCATATCCGGGCAGTGGGCATACACACCGCCAAACCCGGTCATTCCACCTGTTTCTTCTATTCTTGGCATTGGGGCCTCCTTGTGAATTAGCATAGTATTACCACAGGAATCATCAATACAAGGCTTCTTGAGCAGCCTGCAATTTAACCGGCTTTCACCAGCAGCTTTCCGACGTTACCTCCATTAAACATAAACTGGAGTGCCTCGGGATAACGTTCAATCCCTTCCAGGACTTCCTCGTCCATAATAAGCGAGCCATCATCTAGCCATTCCCTAAGTTCTGCGCCTGCGGGACCAATACTGTCTGGAAAATGGAAATACGCGAACCCTTCCATGGTCGACTGACGCTCAGCCAGACGAAGATACATTGACGGACCCGTGACATTATCCAGATCTCCATACTGCGAGATTGCACCACAGATGACCACCCGAGCCCGCATCGCCATATTGTCGAGCACGGCGTCCAAAATGGGCCCGCCGACGTTATCAAAGAACACATTGATACCGTTTGGCGCTAGTTCACGAAGCCGCGCATTGACGTCCTCGTTTTTATAATCAATCCCGGCATCAAATCCAAGCCGTTCCGTGAGGTACGTCACTTTCCGCTGACCACCGGCAATCCCAATGACATGTGCACCATCGCGTTTCGCGATCTGCCCGGCAATAGAGCCTACCGCACCGGCGGCTGCGGAGACGACAAATATGTCGCCCGACTGAGGCTTCGCTACTTTCCTAACCCCAATCCAGGAAGTCACACCCGTCGAAGCTCCAAGGGCCCCGAGATGAGCACTTAATGAGCCTGCGGTGTCATCGATCTTCTCGAGCATTTTCGGCATGACGGTCGCGATGGTCTGCGCGCCGAGCCCGCCTCGAACTGCCTGCCCTTCATCCCAACCATCAACTGTCGATTCAATAATACGACCTACGCCACCAGCCAGTATTGTTTGACCCAGGTCTACCTGCGCGTGAAAACCGTCACCACGCAGCATGGTGCGGGTTCCCGCATCGACGGAAATGTATTCAACAGCGAC
>JABIVN010000238.1 GCA_018667205.1 Gammaproteobacteria bacterium
AATATCAACACAGCGTCGCCTTACATTCTGCAATCGCTTGCATCTGAGTTGTCCCTCGAAGGGGCTGAAAGGTTGGCTGAGAATAGAGCTGAGCAGGAGAAAGGCTTTGAGTCTGTTGAGTCATTTCTTAGATTTCCAGAACTTGCCGGCCTTGCCGTAAATAGTGGTGGACTTGGTGTACAATCAACATTTTTCGAGGTTCGAACTATTGCTCGTTACCAGACACGGTTCAGTTACTTGACGAGCGTTCTTTACCGAAACCCGCTGGATGGAAGTATCCAAGTTATCTATCGTGATTTCTCAAAGAACTTCCGCCCCGAACAAGTCACTGAGGACGACACCGATGGCTGATACCTTGTTTTTAAAATTAAGGCAGGACGAATTTGAATGGTTGATATTCGACCACTCAGGTCGAAAGAAAACTGAAGGGTTTGGTCCGGCCAGTCAGCTTAATGAGAGCCTTGAGCAGCCTTTTGACGGGCGCGTGGTGTTTGTTGCGCCCGGTGAAGAAGTCCTGCTTACGACCGCAAATGTACCCTCGAAGCAACACCGTCAGATTGTACAAGCAGTGCCATATGCCATTGAAGAGCGATTGGCGATGGACGTAGAGGAGTGTTTCTTCTCGCTTGGCTCACGTAATGTTAACGATCAGGTTCAGGTTGCAGTTGTTGAACGATCCCTGATAAAAGGCTGGTTGGATAGGCTTGAAGCGCTAGAAGTTGCAATTAACGTTATGGTAGCTGAAGCAAATTTGCTTTCTTGCGATAATGGAATTTCTGTCCTTATCGACCAGGATCGAGCGCATGTCCGGTGGCCCGATGGAACGGGTATCACGACCTCCAGGGCATCGTTACCGCTTGCGCTGTCAGTGGGTGTAACTGATTTGCCCATCAACGTAGTCGGTAATGAAGCAGATATTGACGCGGCTCGAATGCAGTTGAGTGAACTTGAAGCGAGTGGCGAAGTGTTAAGTCAGCGAGTGGTGAATGAGTCAGGCTTCTACCTACTTTGCTGTGAATTTTCTGGTACCGAGAACAATCTACTGCAGGGTGAGTTTAAAGTTGAGGAAGCAGTTTCCAGTTTTCAGCTAGTCTGGAAGTCGGTGGCGGTGCTTGCTCTGGTGGCCGTTGCGCTACATTTTTCGACACTAGCAGCCGAGGTTTGGTTACTCGACCGAAAGTCGAGTGAATATAAGGCAGAGGCTAACGCCCTATATGCATCGGTGTTCCCCAAGGACCGTAACGTCAGAGATCTGCGAAGAAGATGGAAAGCAAATCTTGGTCGCTCTGAATCAGGCGTGAATGAGTTCCTGAGTCTGTTTGCCGCTTCGAGCCGTGGGCTGCCAGAAGCTGGCCTGACGCTCAACAACCTCAATTATAATGAAAGCCGTGGTGACTTGATCCTACAGGTGATTGGTAAGCGTAGTGAAGAACTGGTCGAGTTTACCCAGCGACTCACCAGTGAAGGGCTCGACGCAGAAATAGGTACTATCAACCAGGATTCTGGAACCGTTCGAGGTAGCATTAAGATTCGTTCCGGGGAGAAGGGCTCATGAGAGACTATTTTCGTGATTTGATGAAGCAATTTAAGGAGTTGGAAAGACGTGAGCGTGCAGCGGTACTGTCTCTTTCAATATTTCTTTTTGGGGTTGTTCTTTACGCCGGTATCTGGGCTCCGTTGAACAGTTATGCTTTAGAGGGCCGGGTTGATCATGATCGCTACCTGAGTTTGTTAACGTATCTTAAGTCTACTGAATCACAGGCAAGGAGCGCCTCGGATAATCAGGGCGCAGGCATGACTGGTGGCCAATCCTTGCTTAGTGCGGTATCAAAATCTGCTCGAAGCGTTGGTATCAACCCTAGCAGGCTTCAGCCTGAAGGTAGTGAGGCCGTGAGTGTCTGGTTTGATGCCGTCCCGTTTACCAAGCTGATGTTATGGCTGGAGCGACTTGAATCAGGACAGGGCATCGTGGTGCAGCAAATCACCATCGATCGTCGAGATGTACCCGGACAGGTGTCAGCTCGACTGGTACTGCGACCCTAACAAGTCTCGCTTAAACAGCCAATATCCAAAGCACGGCGCCAGCAAGGATACCAACCGTGCGCGGTGTGTTCCCGGACTCGCGCTGACGGGTGCTAATCGTCTCAGCGGGTTCTTGGCCGTACATAACTGCTTTGATAATGGGAAATTCAAAGACAGAAACGCTCACGGCAATCGCGAACGATGTTGCAAGCAACATTGCCTGGGACCAGGTGTTTAGCGGCAGAAGCAGAAATATCATCGCGAACAAGGTCCAGTTTGCCAAAGGCCCGCCAGCGCTCATCCAGAGAAACTGCTTCCGGGTGTTGAGTTCAGTTTTGAAATTGAACATAAAGAATGAAACAGGCGCTTTGGCGACGGGTGAGACCGCACCGGAAACCCTGGCGCCACTAAAATGCCCCCATTCATGAGCAATGTAGGCAACGACAGTGCCCGCAAAAATTGCATTTAATATGGCAATGGTCTCTGCCAAAAGCCAGCCCGAGGATAATGCCCAGGCATCGGCCACCCCCCAAAGCGTGAATGCAGCCAAGACGATCGTACTATGGCGCAGTGCGATTTTCTTTAATCGGGCTTGATCACGTGTTTTTCGCTCGGCAACATCAGTGGCCGCTTCGGTAGACTGGTTTTGCTCTTCGTTCATGTCGTTTGTCTCTAAATTCCGGGGTCATTTTACTAAGCGTTCGGGGCACTATCCATTTTTACCTGTAATCTTCGCATCCCTGTCAGCCATCTTTCGGGATCGTTGGTCTTTCTTTCCATCCATGTTTGAGCAATCGGATCGGTCAGAATAAGAAATGACTCTGACTGGACGCCCAAGACTACCATGTCTGCGACGTCCTCAGGTTCCTTGATAGGTCCTGCGGCGGATACGGCAAAGGGAGAGCTTATGTCTCCCAGCATTGGCGTACGCACGCCTAGTGGTGCTAGCAGAGAAACTCGGATACCTTTGTCGTGATAGCTGATCGAAAGCCACTCAGCAAGGCCAACGACCGCATGTTTGGTCGTCGCGTAGGGCAGGTTCCCCTGGGATGTCAAGATGCCTGCCATGGATGCAGTGTGCAAAAGGTAGCCTTGGCCACGTGCCAACATGCCGGGTAGGACTGCACGCACGGCGTATACGTGTGCCATGACATTGATATTCCACTGGTCCTGCCAGACGTCAATCGGTGTCTCCAGAGGGTTCCCTCCGGTTGCAACAGCAGCGTTATTGAAGAAGAGGTCAATCGGCCCAAATTGCTTTTCGGACTCAGCCACCAGGTTGTTCACCTCGGCTTCGACGGAGACGTCGCAGGCAATGGCAAGTCCGCCAATTTCCTCTGCCACTTGCCTGGCACCTTCCATGTTGATGTCAGCGACAACGACCCTGGCTCCTTTGGCTGCAAAGGCTCGGCATGTTGCTGCACCAATGCCGCTGGCGGCGCCAGTAATGACGCAAACCTTATTGTCTAATTCCATCTTGCTCCTCTCACTTTTTTTTAGTGAAACGTAAACCCTTCATAACCCTTTGCGGTGACTTGATTACACACTTCCCTGTAAGCGCCAACGCCTGCTGCGTACGGCATAAAAATGCGCGGCTTACCCTTGACGTTGGCTCCCAGGTACCAGGACCCCCCTTTAGGGAAAAGAGTCATATTAGCGACGTCATTAACGTGACTAACCCAATCGTCTTCAGCCTGGGGCTGCGCTTCGATCACCTTCAGGTCTTGCTCCTTCATGTGCGCCATGCAATCAACCATCCAGTCGACGTGTTGTTCAATTGACACCAGCATATTGCTTAATACAGAAGGACTGCCGGGACCCGTAACGGTGAACAGGTTAGGGAAATCAGCGACAGCAATGCCAAGGTAGGACCTGGGGCCGGCATGCCATTTATCTGATAGCGCCAAACCCTCTTTGCCTCGGATATCTATCTTCAGTAGGGCGCCAGTCATGGCGTCAAAACCGGTTGCCAGGACAAGGGTATCTAGCGCCGTTAGCTCGCCGTTGACCATGACCCCGCTTTCTGTGATCTTTTCGATGGGGCTGTCTTTGACGGACCGAAGGGTGACGTTTTCCCGGTTATAGGTTTCGTAATAGCCTATGTCGACGCAAATTCGCCGGGTGCCAATGGGATGATTAGTAGGGCATAGCAGGTTCGCCGTGTCCTGATCTATTACCGTTTCCTGAATTTTACGGTGGACGAATTCCTTGGCGAATTGGTTGGCTTCCTCGTTCATCAGCTGGTCGCTGATCGCACCCATGAATTTGGCGCCGCCGGTTTCCCAGGCTTCTTCAAGAATCAGGGTCGCCTTGTCCTCAGACAACTGGCTCCGCAGGATGGGTTCCGCGGGCCCGTCCCTGGGCTCTATCTTCAGATCGCCGAAACCTGAACCGATAGCATGTTTGTGGTTTTCCCGGTGGGCACGGTAATTTTTCTTAAATTCGTCGACCCATCCCTGGTCAAGGGGTTCGTTTTTTGCTGGAACGCTAAAGTTTGGGGTGCGTTGAAACACCGTCAGATGGTCGGCTTCCTCTGCGATGACAGGAATCGCCTGAATACCAGATGAACCGGTACCGATGATGCCAACTCTTTGGTTTTTGAAACTGACGGGTTCGTGAGGCCACCTACTGGCCTGATATAGGTTTCCTTTGAAATTTTGTACCCCGGGTATGTCTGGAAGCTGTGGAACAGATAGACAACCGGTTGCCATCACGCAGAAGCGAGCAACCACACTGTGACCTTTATCGGTCTCCAGGTGCCAGTTGAGCGAATCATCCTGGTA
>JABIVN010000239.1 GCA_018667205.1 Gammaproteobacteria bacterium
GTTTGCACGATGACCTTGATTCGGAAGATCTCGACGGTATTGACCTTTCTGGTGGCGAGGCCAAAGACGATGACGATAGCAATGAGGCGGTAGACGAGACCCCGATTGTACGGTTCGTCAACAAGGTGCTTATTGACGCGATTAAACAGGGCGCATCCGATATCCATTTCGAGCCCTATGAACACGACTACCGTGTGCGCTTCCGTACCGATGGTGTGTTACGAGAAATGGTCAAGCCACCGCGTAACCTGTCCAGTCGACTGGCAGCGCGCCTTAAAGTGATGTCACAAATGGATATCTCCGAGCGACGCCTGCCGCAAGACGGTCGTATCCAAATGAAACTGTCGCGCAATAGAGCTATCGACTTTCGTGTGAACACGCTTCCCACTCTGTTCGGTGAGAAAGTTGTACTGCGTATTCTCGATCCCACTAGCGCTCAGTTGGGCATCGATGCTTTGGGCTATGAAGAAGAACAGAAAGATATGTACCTGCGGGCACTCAACCAGCCCCAGGGAATGATTTTAGTCACCGGCCCCACCGGCTCGGGTAAAACAGTCTCACTGTACACCGGCTTGAATATCTTAAACACTCCGGAACGCAATATCTCGACAGCAGAAGACCCCGTTGAAATCAACCTTACTGGCATCAACCAGGTTCACGTTAACTCCAAGGTTGGTCTTAACTTTGCTGAAGCGCTTCGCTCTTTTTTACGTCAGGACCCAGATATCATCATGGTCGGTGAGATTCGAGATTTGGAAACAGCGGAAATTGCGATCAAGGCTGCTCAAACAGGCCACCTTGTGCTATCGACTCTACACACGAACAGCGCCGCGGAAACCGTTACCAGAATGCTCAACATGGGTGTTCCTGCCTTCAACCTGGCGACTTCCGTTGACCTCATTATTGCCCAACGATTGGCTAGACGCCTCTGCAAGGAATGTGCGGTCCCGGCCGATGACATCCCGCACGAGACGCTGCTCAGCGAGGGCTTCTCTGAAAAGCAACTACCCGACCTAAACATCATGAAAGCCGTGGGTTGCGACGCTTGCCACGAGGGCTACAAAGGGCGGGTTGGTGTTTATGAGGTCGTACGAGTTACGCCCAAGATAGCAGGGATTATCATGGAAGAAGGCAATTCCATACAAATTCAAGAAGCAGCCACAGAAGAGGGCTTCAATACGCTACGAGTTTCGGCCTTACGCAAGGTAGCGCAAGGCTTAACCACGCTGGAAGAAGCTAACCGTATAACGGTGGACTGATAACGACACTAAGGGACTGGAATAGGGGCGGTATTAACTTATGGCAACAGCAACAGGCAGCGACGTATTTAGCTGGAGCGGCACAGACAAAAATGGCCGCAGTTCTAAGGGTGAAATTTCAGCCGTCAGTAGCGCCATGGCGAAAGCACAATTACGCCGTCAGGGCATAAAACCCAAGTCAGTGAAGAAAAAGGCCAAACCTCTTTTTGGTGGCGGTCAAGGCAAAGCGATCAAGCCTGCCGACATTGCCATGTTTACCAGACAACTGGCAACCATGATGAAAGCTGGCGTGCCTTTGGTCCAAAGCTTCGAAATCGTCGCAGACGGCTTCGAAAAGCCGCGCATGAAAAAAATGGTGCTCGATATCATGACTGACGTCGCTTCGGGCACGGGCCTGGCCCCTTCCCTAGCCAAGTATCCGCGTCATTTTGATGAGTTATTCTGCAGCCTGATCGCATCAGGGGAAGAGTCTGGAACACTGGAAGTGATGCTTGATCGCGTTGCAACGTATAAAGAAAAAACTGAAGCGCTCAAGGCTAAAATCAAAAAGGCGATGACCTATCCAATCGCCGTAATGGCCGTCGCTGTTGTTGTAACGCTAATCTTGCTGATCAAAGTAATCCCGGTTTTTGCCAGCACCTTCCAGAATTTCGGTTCGGACCTACCGGCATTTACCCTATTTGTCATGCATCTTTCCGAATGGGTTCAGGAGTGGTGGTTCATCATGCTAATTGCCATGACCGCCATAGGCTTCGCACTCCGGGAAGCCAAATTTAGATCAGTCAA
>JABIVN010000240.1 GCA_018667205.1 Gammaproteobacteria bacterium
CTAGGGCTTTTCGAACAGCAGGGTGAATCGGTCAGTATTACCGGTGACGCTTTGCCTTCCAACTTCGTGTCTTAACTCATCGTCAGGCTTGTAGTGCAGGTCGGAATAATCAACAAACTTGAAACCTGCGGCCTGAACTTCCTTAATCACCTGAACGGGGTCAAGTCTTCTCCAGACTTCAGCACTATCAGGCTGCATGTGTCTTCTTGTGTGATCCACAATCGCGTAGCGGCCACCTTTGTTCAAGACCTCGAAGGCAGCTGCGTTTAGATTAGCCCGGCCAGCAGCGTCAAAATTGTGTGCATTTCGAAAAGTAAGCACCATATTTATCTTACGTAGACCAAAGCTAAATTCTGGCACGGTCATGCGGGGTGCTTCTGCTGTTGATTTAGTAATACCATCACTATTGAACGGGACAACTTCCGTGGTCGAGAAGCCTGGTTTGTCGGCAACCATGGCGCCGACGGCGTTGGCGCCAATCGACAGGTACAATTTGCCTTTCTCCTCAAGCACTGGGCCCAGGATCTTTGTATACCAGCCGTTGCGACCAGGCAGAAGTTCCAGTACCTGCATGTCGTCTTGCAGTCCAAGGAAGCTCAGCATCTTCAAGGGTTGCCGGTTCCTGTCGCGCTCGCGATCAGCTTCGGTTCGTCGTTCATGATCGATCGCAGCTTGAATCTTAACTTCAGTCGGGGTGGGTTCTGCTGCGTCAGCTAAAATTGAAAACGTCAGTGCAAATGCCAGAAGCAGTTTCATTAGGACATCCTTGTAAAGTACAGGTGGGTAAAGACTGGGCGGAATCCTAAAGCAATGGCTATGCGCTGTCAGTAGAATACAGCCATTAACCGTGCCATAGTTTGATCATGTGTTGAATAGGTTCCCCGAAGAGGTTCCCCGAGAGGAAAATGATGCAATTAAAACAGGTAGCCTTGGTTGCTGGTGAGTTGGCCCCGGTGCGCGAGAAAATTTTTGACATTCTTGGAATAAAGGCCGACTACAACGACCCTGGTGTTGGTGAGTTTGGGCTGTGCAATAGTGTCATGTCCATTGGCGAGACTTTCCTCGAAGTTGTTTCACCAAAAGAAGCGGGAACGACAGCAGACCGGTTGCTGGAGCGTCGTGGTGGTGATGGCGGTTATATGGTGCTTGCCTTGGTGGACAACATTAAGGACGTCAGTAAAAGAATTGTGGATCAGCAGATGCGAAAGGTCTGGGAGGTCGATAGGGAAGACGTTTCTGCTTTTCATGTGCACCCGAAAGATATCGGCGCCGCGATTGTGTCCTTTGATGAAATGAGGCCCAGCAATGAATGGCTCTGGGCAGGGCCGAGCTGGCGCGACAGAAAGTCGAGCAATGTTGGGGGAATTACAGCTGTCGATGTGCAGGCGGAGCAGCCAGAGGCTATTGCGAGGAAATGGGCCGCGGCGTTTGGTAGGAACTTCCATTTGGAAGGCGACGTTCTGTGTATGCCACTTGATGACGGTGAGATCCGTTTTGTAAAGGCTATTGATGGGCGCGGTGATGGCATCTCTGCGGTTGAGTTTTCGGTCACCGATCGGTCGGCAATTAGGGCTGCGGCAAAGCATCATCGACTCATTTGGTCTGGTAATCAGATTACGGTCTGTGGAACTCATTTCAGGTTCCGGGACCCGGGGTGATTTTCCTGTTTGGCGAGCGGATTCGGGTCAAGACGAGGTGGATTGGGCCCCGAAGCTGCGCAGTTTGTAAAACAGTGGCGTCGTTTACCGAGCAGCTAGAGTCCAGCTGGTTCTGTTTGTTTGGTCTACCAATATTACCGGTTGAACAGTTTGCCCGGTATTGGCGTTGTGAGGATTGTCTTTCTGCCTACGAACCGGGGAAGCTAGAGGCCCCATCATCGGTGGCGCTGGTCAAGAGAATTATTTTGTACATTTTGCTCGGATACAATCAACATGCCCGGGTTGCAGCTGCCCAGGACATCTGCTTCAAGTTGTGTGGGTTTGACCTTACTGATCGTGAAGCAAAAACTCTGGCGCGAGATATTTCTGCTGGGCACCTCGACATGTTTGATGACGTTCGATCCCACGCGGTGCACCTTAACGCCACGGGTAAACAGCAAGTGCTCGAAGCCGCATTTCTCGCAACCCATACCTGTTGTGAATTGCAGTATGAGGATCGGCTAAGGATTAATTTGATAGGCAATGCGTTAGGAGAGGGGCTGGCGTTTGTTGAACGTGCCATCGAAACATCCCGTGAGAACAACCATTATAAAATTAGTCGCCGACGAGAGCTCGAACGGGAAGTTTGACAGACAAAATCTAAATTGGGACACTAAAAGGATCACTAACCTTTGAAAAAACCTGCCAATCATGAAGATAAGTAAACTGTCAGAACTGCAGTCAAGGTTTCACAATTACAGCTTGGACAAAAGGGTTTTTCCAACCCCGCTTGTCCAGTCCTTAGTGCAATCCATGGAAGAACGCGGTATCCCAGCAGATATCAGTTTGGCTGGTACAGGCATCGACTTGTCGTCGGACCGTGTGACCTATCAGCAAAGGATTGACCAGTTATCCAACATGCTTGACCTTCTGGGCATGAATGGTGGCTGGCTGGAGTCGCCCCGGACAGCCTTCATTTCTGACTATGGTTTGTTGGGTTACGCGATGATGAGCAGTGCGACCCTGGAGCAAGCCGTCCAGATAGCCGTGAAATATCACAAGATGGCCGGTGCGATGTTTGAGCTAGCTTTTGATGTCGATGGTGACGAGGCAGTACTTAGAATCGATCATTTGCTGCCAGACGGCAGGGTTGGACAGTACACCGTTGAAGAGTTGTTCGCCGGGATCAGTCGATTGATTGGCTTGTTGCTGGGGCGAGATCACAGGCCTAGCCGGGTCCTGCTAAATTACCCAGCGCCTGAATATATCGAGAAATATTTGCGGTGTTTTCGATGCCCTGTGATCTTCGACCAGACGAGCTGCCAATACAGATTTTCGCGTGCTGAATTATCCGAGTCACTTGCTGAAGCTGATGCCAACACGGCGCGCATCTGCGAGGAGTCCTGTCGTAAGCTGCTTAACCAAATGGAGATTGATGACGATATTATCTCGCGAATCTGCCATTTGTTATTGAGCACGCCAGGAGAATTTCCAAAACTTGATGCTGTTGCCAATAAATTGTCATTAGGCGCAAGAACTATGCGACGCAGGCTCAACGAGTTAGGTACCAGCTACCAGCGAATCCTTGATGATGTTAGACGGGAGTTGGCCATAGAATACCTGCGGACGACCAATCTGACCGTCCAGGAAATTGCTGAGCTTCTTGGTTATAGCGAAGTCACCAATTTCAGACGAGCCTTTATGCGATGGGTGGAGATGTCACCCTATCAGTATCGCAAACAGATAGATTCGTTGGCGTAGATATTTTTAATGCAAGACCGCGACTTCAGTTAAAGAGGCGACTGAATTAGTCTTCCGAATAGTGAAGCTCAGTATCAGCATGATTATCCGGTTGTAGTGGTACCCTGCATTCAAAGGAGAAAGCAGGGCACACCAGAGGCGGTTAGTTGAAGTTATACGTGAGTGCCATCGTCACCAGCCTGGGGGGCGCTATAGATCCGGTCATATCACCGTTAACCCCTGGGTTAATTTTTGCCAGAGGCTTATTGCCGATGGAAGTGACATAGATCTCGTTAAAGCAATTGGTGCAG
>JABIVN010000241.1 GCA_018667205.1 Gammaproteobacteria bacterium
ACTGCTCGATCACTCACCACGTGACACTTCACGGATGCGAAATTGGTGACCGGTGCCTGATTGGCATCAATGCGACCATCATGGATGGCGCAAAGATCGGCAACAACTCCATTGTCGCTGGACATGCCATTGTCTCCGAGGGCAGCGAGTTCCCTGAGAACTCAATCATCGGCGGCGTACCTGCAAAGTTACTGGCAACAAGAGACAACAGCGAAAGCAACCTCTCGAACTCAAAGTTCTATCAATCAATTGCCGCCCGCTATGCAAACGGCAATGATAGACTGGAAGATTGAGGTCAAAGCTAAGCTGAAACGAATTACCAAGGTACCACGATGAAACAACTAGAACCCGACATGATGCCGTTCACCCGACTGATGGGCCTGGTGGTGACATCACAGGAGAAAGACCGGATAGTTGGCAACATCTCGGTCCGCGAAGACCTTTGCACCACTGGTAAGATCATGCACGGCGGTGCCGTCATGGCAATGGCCGACGCACTGGGCGCGATTGGCGCGTATCTTAATATTCCCGAAGGCGCAAAAGCGACCACCACCATCGAAAGCAAAACAAACTTTATGCGCGCCGCACCACTGGACTCCGTCGTTACGGGTGAATGCACGCCGCTGCATGTCGGGCGAAGAACCTCAGTTTGGCAAACCACCCTACGCAACGAAGAACATAAAACGATAGCCGTCGTTACCCAAACCCAAATGGTGCTCTAATGAAAAACACTTACACAGAATTTTCAACTCTCGGTGACCTACTGGTTAAGGCAACCCAGAAATACAATGACAGTGACATGCTTATCTTTCCCGAACGGCGGGTTACGTACACTCAAATGCACGATATGGCGTATCGTAGAGCAAGTGCATTAGTGGCCGCCGGGCTTGGACCCGGTTCCCATATTGGCATTCTGATGGCCAACTGCATCGAATACGTGGAATACCTGATGGCTGTCCAGCTTATTGGTGGGATGGCTGTCCCCATTAACGCCCGGTACAAAGCGGCAGAATTAGCCTATGTGCTTGAGAATGCGGACATTGACCTTGTCGTTACTCACGACCAGGTTTCTGAATACGCAGACTTTGCTGAACTTATTCAGCAAGCCCTGATTGAGAAACGTGGCCCAAGGCTTAAGCACCTGGTGATGATCGGTGATCCGACGGAGGGCTTTGTCGACGATGCAGCGTTTCTTGCAGCAGGCAAATCTGTGAGCGTTGACCTAGTTGACCAATATCGTGTCGGGGTCAGCGTCAGACAACCGGCCATCATGATGTATACATCCGGTACAACTGCAAACCCAAAGGGATGTCCGCTTAACCATGAGGTGTTAGTAAGAAATGGCATCAACATGAACCGGTCCCGATACTTTCTCGAACCAGCCGATCGCTTCTGGGCACCGTTACCCTTGTTTCACATGGCTGCCATTTTACCTCTAATGTGCTGCATGGATGCTGGCGCGGCACTGTTGTCGATGACGCACTTTGAACCCGGGGTTTCTCTAAAGATGATGGAAAAAGAAAAGGTCACGGTGGCTTTCCCTTCCTTCCCAGCCATCATGCAAGATCTTCTGAACCACCCTGATTTCGAGAAAACCGACCTATCTAGCTTAAGACGCATGAATAACGTGGCGCCGCCAGACCTGCTTCGACGGTTTCAGGAAGCGCTGCCACAGACGGTGCAGACCGGTGCGTATGGTTTAACAGAAGCAGGCGGGGTGATTGCATTCAACCACCCTGAGGAGTCGCTTGAAAAAAGACTACATACCTGCGGTAAACCCATGCCCGGGTTGCTGGCAAAAATAGTCGACCCGGATACGTTGGAAGAAAGACCCGTGGGCGAACAGGGAGAAATTCTACTCAAGGGATATTCAGTTTTCGATGGCTATTACAATGCGGCCGAAAAGAATCAAGAAGCGTTCGTAGACGGCTGGTTCCGAACAGGAGATCTATGTGCCATCGATGCAGATGGTGGTGTCACATTCCATGGCAGACTCAAAGACATGCTGAAAGTCGGGGGAGAGAACGTCGCCGCTCTTGAAATTGAATCCTTTCTGATTACACATCCGAGTGTGATCATGGCTCAGGTCATTGGAGTACCTGATGATAGATTATCTGAGGTCGCCTGCGCATACATCGAGCTACACGATGGCGAATCCATGACCGCTGACGATTTAATTGAGTTTTGCAAGGGAAAAATTTCCAGCTTCAAGATTCCAAGACATGTACGATTCGTTAGTGAGTGGCCGATGTCTTCTACTAAGATACAGAAATTTGTCTTACTAGAAAACTTCACCCCGGCCACCGGGACATAAGCATAACAACTATCATCTCAAGATCAGCAGCCACCTTAAATAGCGCCTGATGATATAGCGCCTGGTGAAATGCTAAAAGTTAGTGGTACGTGAACCCGGTGTTGGTGGATCTTCCGGCGGGCCGGCGAAACACTGCGCGATATCCATCCAAAGCGTTGCCGGCTTACCGACAACGGCAAGATTGACGTCAGCGATATTCCGTCCCTGCGTGACGACATGACAGAACTCGACAGCATCTCCTGTAACGCTATTTTCCTCACTGGGTTCATTAAATTCCCAGGTATCTCCTTCGGGGCTAATAAGCCGCACATAGGGAGCGGGCCCTGGTATATCCTGTTTGCGATTAGCAAAAGTCCATCCATAGGTTTTTACACCAATCACCGCAATATTTTTTAGTCGATTGGAGTTGGTTCTCTGCTTGCCAAACATATCGAATATGTCCTGGCCATGCGACCAGCTTTCCATTTGCCGCGCAGTGGTAAACATCATCACGCCCATATCAGGGCCAAACCAAGGCACCCGCCTTTTGGGGTCGCTGCCAGCCAACAACTCACACATTTCGGAAAAATAAGCCCACCAGGTGTCACGCAGAACCGCCCCTTCTTCAGTTGGGCTCATCGTCGCGCCTACAACTTTTGGGACGGCTTTAGCAGCGGCAAACCCATCTGCGTCTTTCAGTGCGAGCACAGCCATCTTGTCGGAGCCATGAAGATGCTGGACCACTTGATTCACCGTCCAGTTTTTAAAAGGTGTTACTCTGGACCAATCCGATTCTTCAAGGTCATCCAACACCCGTTTGAGTTCTTCGCCTTCTTCCCTTAAATCAGCAGCCTGCTGAAACATTACAATCTCCCTGATGATGACGCTTCTTAAAGTTCTTTATATTCTTTTTCAAGCCTTTTTACCTGCTTTTTAGACACGCCACCAAGCGTGTTAAGTGCGTGTCTTAACCTCGCTCGACAGATATCAGGCCCGAGAATTGCCATAGAGTCGAACAATGGCGGTGCAACCGGCTTGCCTGAGATAGCGACAAATATCGGCGCCAGCACATCCCTGATCTTCAGCCCCAATGACTCAGCAAGATCATTAAACAACTGCTTTAGCGGATCGCGTTCCCAGCGTGTTTGTGCCTCAAGGCGCCACAGGGAAAACTGCAGTATTTTCTTTACGTCCTCCTCTTCAACATTTTTTACCTTGAGACTCTCCGAGCTAATCTCGGGCATCCCCTCTGCAAAAAAACTGATCATGGGTGCCAATTGAGAAAACACGTCCACTCGCTCCTTGACCAAAGGAATTATTTTGAGCAGGTTTTCTCTATTAAGCGCCCATTCAGTGACGCGATCGGCGAACTGGTCATCATCCAGTGTCTCCCTAAGCCAACGTCCGTTCAACCAGGACAGCTTGTCTACATCGAACACAGGCGCGCCCAGTGAAATCCGGCTCAAGTCGAAGTTCTCTATCATCTCATCAAGGGTAAATTTCTCTTCGCCATTCGGCATGCTCCAGCCCAGCATCCCCAGGTAATTCAATAATGCTTCTGGCAGGAAACCCATGGCCTTGTAATAACCAATACTTGTAGGATTTTTCCGTTTACTAAGCTTGCTTTTATCCGGATTGCGTAACAACGGCATGTGAACCAGCTTTGGCATGGGCCAACCCAGATACTCATAAAGCAGAATGTGTTTAGGGGCAGAGCTAATCCACTCTTCACCTCGGATAATGTCCGTGATTTCCATCAGGTGATCATCTACAACGACGGCCAGGTGGTAGGTAGGATTACCGTCGTCCTTGAGCAGAACCTGCATGTCAACCTGACTCCAGGCAATCTCTATCTCGCCCCTAAGCTCGTCCCTGACAGTACAGACCCCCTCTTCCGGAATTTTCATCCGAACCACATTGGCTTCACCGGCATCCACCCGCGCAGCCGCATCATCGGCAGAAATATTAATGCAGTGACCATCGTACCGAGTAGTTTCGCCGGCCTTCATCTGGTTCGCCCGGACTTCGCCAAGGCGTTCACGGGTACAAAAACAACGAAACGCATGGTCATCTGCGATTAATCGCTTCGCGTATTGACCATAAATATCGGACCGTTCACTTTGTCGATATGGCCTATGAGGTCCTTCGACATCAGGTCCCTCATCCCAGTCCAAGCCCAACCATCGAAGGGAATCAAGGATGGTCGCTTCTGATTCGGGCGTACTCCGCTCGGCATC
>JABIVN010000242.1 GCA_018667205.1 Gammaproteobacteria bacterium
AGGTACCGTCGTATTCTGTTTCAAAGCCGCCACCCAACTGGAGTTCAAATTCATCACCAGGGTCATTCGTTGTGATTGAAATGACACCAGCCGTCGCGCTTTTGCCGAAGTAGAGTGACTGAGGCCCTTTAAGTACCTCGAGTTGGCTCATATCCAGATACGAGTTGTGGATAAACCGTCCGCGGTTAACAACGACACCGTCAAGGTTAAGAGCAACCGAATGGTCGAACGCAGCAGAAATAGAGCTCGACCCGATACCACGGAGTCGCAGGCTTGAACCGTTGCCGGATCCACCTTGTGCAATGACCATGTTTGGTACCATTTTGGCCGCATCAACAAGGCTTGTGATGTTGTAGCGGTCAAGGTCGGCCTCTGTCAGTGCTGCAATTGTTACCGGTACATCCTGAAGTGTTTCTGACTGCTGTCGAGCTGTGACGATAACTTCTTCCAGAACGTCACGGGATTGGGCATAAACGGAAGCACTCATAATGAGAGCAACCGAAGCGCCAAGCAAACGCGTTGTGGCTATCTTAGATAATTTCATTGTTGAATCTGCCTGTTGGTTTATATTTGTATTATTGTTGGCAGGCCAGTTTTTGACCTCACGTGTAACTGTAGTTCAGTACAAATGATAGGTCAATAAGGTTGGGCATTGTTAGGCGTGTGCGCTACTTTTTAAGCTTATCGCTCTTGGTGGGGTCAGGTCAGACTGACATGTTTCTTCAGTGGTTTTGAGCCCAGTATCGGTTTTAGGTATTTCCCGGTTTCAGAGTTGGTGTTATTCGCGATCTCTTCAGGGGTTCCACTGGCAAGTATTTCCCCACCGGCAGGTCCACCATCGGGGCCCAGGTCAATGATCCAGTCGGCGGTCTTGATAACGTCAAGGTTGTGCTCAATAACGGTGACGGTGTTGCCCGCCTCGACCAGTCGGTTCAGTACCTTTAAGAGCTTTTTGACGTCGTCGAAATGTAGTCCTGTCGTTGGTTCATCCAGAATGTAAAAAGTCTTGCCGGTCGCGATCTTTGAGAGTTCCTTGGCAAGTTTGATTCTTTGTGCTTCGCCGCCGGAAAGGGTTGAAGAGGGTTGTCCCATGTGCAGGTAGTCAAGCCCTACATCCACTAGCAGTCGCAGCTTGTTAACGATTCGTGGATGTTCAGAAAAGTGCCCGACAGCTTCAGCCACGGTGAGTTCCAGAATGTCAGCGATTGATTTTCCCTTATATTTTACCTCAAGGGTCGCGTCATTGAATCGCCTCCCGGCACACTCGTCACACTTAACGTAAACGTCAGAGAGGAAGTGCATCTCGATTTTTCGGACACCGTCCCCCTGACAGTCTTCGCATCGGCCCCCTTTAACGTTAAAAGAAAACCTGCCCGGCTTATATCCTCGCATTCTGGATCCAGGTAGCTGGGAGAAAAAGGTGCGAATCTCGTCAAAGACTTTGATGTAGGTGACGGGGTTGCTGCGAGGTGTCCTGCCGATCGGTTTCTGGTCTATCGCAACGACTTTGTCTAGTTGTTCAAGTCCAATAATGCGTAAGTGTTCCCCAACTTTTTGTGTGGATTGATGAAATTGTCTTGCTAGGGCCGGATGCAGGATGTCATTGACAAGGGTTGATTTTCCCGCGCCAGAGACCCCCGTAACCGCTGTCATGACACCTAATGGAAAGTCCACATCGATGGACTTCAGGTTATTCGCAGACGCACCTAGTACAGAAATGTGGCCGATGGGGATTCGTCTTTCATCAGCGATTTCAATCCGACTGCGCTTTGACAGGTAGTTGCCAGTGATGGACTGTTTGTTTTTTTCAAGGCTCTTTGGCGTTCCAGCGTGTACGATTTGACCACCGAGGGCGCCAGCGGCAGGGCCGAAGTCGATAACGAAGTCAGCCGCGCGGATAGTATCTTCGTCGTGTTCGACCACAATAACGGTGTTGCCTATATCCCTCATTCGGCAGAGGGTCGCCAACAATTTTTCATTGTCCCGTTGGTGTAAGCCAATACTGGGCTCGTCCAGTATGTAAATAACGCCGCTGAGCTCAGAGCCCACTTGAGAGGCTAGGCGAATACGCTGGGATTCACCGCCACTAAGGGAAGGGCCCAGCCGGTCCAGAGAAAGGTAAGAGAGTCCGACTGAATTCAAGAACCCCAAACGGTTGCAGATCTCTTTTAGCACTTCCGCGGCGATTTCTGCGGCTGCGCCTGGCAGTTTCAGTTGGTGAAAAAAATTGTAAGTTCTGTCTATCGTCCATGAGGAAACCTCCACGATGGTTGCGTCGCCGACACGAACCGCGGCGCTTTCCGCGCGCAGTCTGACCCCCGCACAGGTATGGCAGGGAGTGTTGGCGAGATATTGGGAGTACCAGCGTTTCATCCCTTCCGACTGGGTGTTCCTAAATCGTCTCATCAACCGATTCAGCAAGCCCTCGTATCGCGACGTGCTAGTGCCGTGGCTGCCCCAATCGACCTTATACCGCTTCTCGCCGGTACCAAAGA
This sequence comes from Gammaproteobacteria bacterium, assembly GCA_018667205.1. Lineage (GTDB taxonomy): Bacteria > Pseudomonadota > Gammaproteobacteria > Pseudomonadales > Azotimanducaceae > UBA9659. Next base: position 2,496 of record JABIVN010000242.1, read on the forward strand.
GAATGGTTTTCTGTTGTTTTTTTGTGAGTTTTCGCCAGGGCTTGTCCAAAGGGACCTTCAGGTATTTGAACATTTGCCGATGGAAGACAGCGCCCATAGACTTTTTATCCTTATCGATCATGCCGATGGGTTTCAGCGCGCCTTGTCTTAATGTTAGGTCTCTATCGGGAATGACAAGGTCCGGATCAAAGGCCACTTGTGTTCCAAGGCCATTACAGTCATGGCACATACCTTGGGGACTGTTAAATGAAAACGACTGCGGCATCAGTGCAGGAAATGAAATACCGCAATGGCCGCAGGAAAATGACTCAGAGAATAACTGATCTTTTGAGCCTTCTATCGCGGCGATCAAACTGCCTGCGCCGTACTGAAGCGCAGATTCGACACTTTCGGTCAATCGTTCTTCCACATCTGGCTTGATGACGATTCTGTCCACCACAGCTTCGACCGTGTGCTTCTTGCGCTTGTCGAGCGCTTCGATTTCATCGCTTCTTACCCACTCTCCATTGACCCTTAGTCTCACGAAACCCTGCAGGCGCGCATCTTCGATCATTTCGCGATGTTCTCCCTTGCGGTTAACAAGCAAAGGCACTAATAAATAAATTCGGGAACCTTTCTTTTTCAGCAGCTCCTGAACGATCCTTTGAGCGGTCTGTCCCTGCACCGGCTTGTCGCATCTATGGCAATGTTGGCGCCCCACCCGAGCATAGAGCACCCGCAGGTAGTCAGAGATTTCGGTAATAGTGCCGACTGTGGATCTCGGGTTTCGAGAGGTGGTTTTTTGTTCGATAGAGATGGTGGGCGACAAGCCTCTGATGGTGTCATATTTCGGTTTTTCCATCTGGCCTAGAAACTGCCGTGCGTAGGCAGACAGTGATTCCACATAACGCCTTTGACCCTCTGCATACAGGGTGTCGAAAGCCAGGGAAGACTTGCCGGAACCGGAGACGCCCGTTAGCACAACTAGTTTTCGCTTCGGGATTTTGACCTCAACAGACTTTAGGTTGTGTTCCCGGGCACCCCGGATAAGGATGTGATCAAGTTCTTCGGAAGCAGTTTTCATAGGGCCCTTATTGTGGAAGCGAATATGGAAGTGAATCTTTGGTTAAGGTTTTTTCTCAGGTGTCTGCGCTGAAGCCGAACCCGCAATTTACGCAATACAGCGAATGGGTGAGGTTCCTGGTGCGAAGTCACCTTGTCTGCATCGGGAGATATTCTTAATCAATGTTCTCCTTAGTTGTTTTCGGAATCGTCGGAATTAGTGTTTTTTTGTCAGTCTAGCGTTTTTTTGGGTCGGATTCACAAGGTCAAGGACGGACGGGAGTATAGCGAAGTGCGCTTAAAATAGGCGTCCAATGTTAATTGGTAAGAAGATTGTGCCCTCAACGTCAATGGCGAAGTTACAGAGCGAGAAGGGCTATCGCTCGAGAGGGGTTGGAGCAACGAGGGTGATTAGATCCGTGTAGGAATAGCCAACTAGCGCCGGGGCCTCTATCATTGGGGTTCGTTGAACGTTGTAGAAGCCATATGTCCAAAACAGTCACCGGTTGCCTGATTATTATCGGCAACGAGATTCTCTCTGGTCGAACCCAGGATACTAACCTGCAGCATTTAGCTACCGCGTTGAACGAAGTCGGTGTGCGACTGGTTCACGCCCGGGTTATTCCGGATGTAGAGGAAACGATTATCAGTACAGTCAATGAATGTCGTCAGTCCTTTGATCATGTGTTTACTACGGGCGGTATTGGGCCAACTCACGATGATATTACCGCCGACTGTATAGCAAAGGCATTCGGTGTTGAGCTCTACATGCATCCAGAGATTGTCCAGATCCTTAAGCGACGCGAAGCGCCGCCCGAGGTGATGGAATCGCGCCTGCGGATGGCGCGTGTTCCAGAAGGCTCGGTGCTTATCGAAAATCCGACCTCAGGACCCCACGGTTTCCAAATCGAGAATGTGTATGTCATGGCAGGTGTCCCAATGGTGATGCAGGCGATGGTGAGTACGTTGACCAAAGAACGATTGAATGGCGGTGATCCGGTTCGATCGAGATCCATTGGCGCCTACCTGAGCGAAGGTCAGGTGGCCGTTCAATTGGGACAGATTCAGGATCTTCATTCTAACGTCGACCTAGGCAGTTACCCGTTTTATCGGCAGGAAGGCTATGGTACGAACCTGGTCATGCGGGGGACCGATGAGGCTGAACTCGATGTCATGCTCGAGGAAGTCAAAGCCATGATAGTCGGTTTTGGTGCCGAGCCCTTCGAGGACTAAACGCTGATGTTTAAAGGCTGATGCTTAAAGCTCTTGCCCTACGGGCAGCCAAAAGATCAGCGTTTGTTTTCAGGTAAGTCTTCGCTTGTCTCGCGCTGTTGCGAGAGCCGTGCAGCGCATGGCGAACAGACTCGTCGTTTAGTGAACCGTCCAAGCGGGTAGCCCAGGGTCAAAGTAGGTTTCCCATTTTATTGCAGTATCTGCCGTAGGTGTTCAAGATGAAAAACCCCTGTGGAAACTGCCTGGAATGGCGTTTTCAATCTAATAACTGCTCTGTTAACGTCTTTCTCTATTGAACAAACTTGTGTGAAAAAAATGGGCGTTCGACTCAAAAAGCCCTGGTTGGCGCTGGCACCTGAGTTAGTAGCCAGCCTGCCGGGTCAATTAGGCGTGTTTCAACTAGCGAACGAGCATCGTGAGGTGGTCTATATTGGGTTTGCGGGGGCACGCAGCCTGTTTGGTTTGAAGGGAGAACTGGGTCACCGTCTGGGCAAGTGGCCGTTTTTCAGGGTAGAGGTAAACATGGCCTACCGAACACGTTACCGGGAATTGTTAATGGCGCATTTTTCGGATCATGGTTGCTATCCAACAGAAAATACAGCCGAAGAAACCGCTGGACTGGGACGATTGTCCCTAACAGCGCTGACAAAAATAGCAGTAAAGACAAAAGTAGGGAGCTAACGTTGCAACTGGAACTCACCCAGGAACAGGACATGCTCGTGCGGATGGTTCGTCGGTTTGTGCGCGAAGAAATAGTGCCCCTTGAGCTTGACCTTGATCCCGATACAGATGAGCTAGCGGAAGAAGACTCGATTAGGTTAAAAGCCATAGTCCAAAGTATGGGGCTTTTTGGGTTAGGGATCCCGGAGGAATATGGTGGGCCTGATATCGACATGGTGACCCAGACGTTGATTTCGATGGAGATATCCCAGCACCGTGCCGGTTTGTATGCCCCTTGCTATGGGGTTTTTGGTGGTGCCGGTCTTGCGCAGTTATTTGAATCCAGTGACGCTCAGAAAGAAAGCTACCTGTATCCGACACTGCGTGGCGAGAAGCGAGGTTTCTTCGGATTGACGGAGCCATCCGGGGGGTCTGATCCCGCACGCGCGATTCAGACCCGCGCTGTCCGGGATGGCGACGACTGGGTTATCAATGGCTCAAAAATATTTATTTCAGGTGCGGACCGTGCTGATTTTGGACTGGTGTTTGCGAGAACGTCGCCGGACAAGGGGCGGGGAGGGGTCACTTGTTTCATCGTCGACACAGATACGCCTGGGTTTTATGTTCGGCGTATCGTGCACACGCTGCGCTCTGCACATTATGCGACCGAGTTGCAGTTCGAAGACATGCGGGTACCGCATGCAAATGTGCTGGGTGGGGTTAACAAAGGTTTCGCGATCGCAAATGATCGGTTGTCCAGGCAACGGATTCCGTATAGTGCGGGTTGCATTGGGGTCGCTATCAAAGCGCATGAAATGGCAGTGGAATACTCGAAGATTCGCGAGACTTTTGGTGCGCCTTTATCCTCTCGCCAATCGATCCAGTGGATGCTGGTGGATAACGAAATAGATATTCAGCAGGCCCGATGGGCGACGCTTGAGGCTGCAGACCTTGCAGACAAGGGGTTGCCTTTCAGGAAACAAGCTGCGATGGCTAAACTGGTTTCTACAGAAGGTGCATCGAGAGTTGTGGATAGATCGATGCAGATCCATGGAGGCTATGGTGTCACGAAGGATTTCCCATTTGAACGTTGGTACCGAGAGATGAGAATCCGCCG
>JABIVN010000243.1 GCA_018667205.1 Gammaproteobacteria bacterium
CGCTCTTATAATCCAGCTTCACGAGTTACCGGATTGAACCATTTTCGCCCAGGTATCACGCAGCCCAACGACACGATTAAAAACCAGCGCATCCGGTTTTGAATGCTTACTATCGACACAGAAGTAGCCTTCACGTTCAAACTGGAACCTTTCTTCCAACGACGCTTGCTTCAATCCCGGCTCGACAAAACCCTGGTGAACCTTAAGCGACTCGTCATTCATTAGCTCATGGTAGTCACGCTCATCAGCATCCGGGAAATCAATCGTAAAGAGCGGTTCGTATACCCGTATCTCGGCGGGCAGACCTTCCGTTGCAGAGACCCAGTGAATGACACCACGCACCTTGCGACCTTCCGGGTTTTTGCCCAGGGTATCCGGATCGTAGCTCGCTCGAATCTCTAAGATCTCGCCGGCGTCATCCTTAATGACCTGTTCAGCCTTAATCACGAATCCGTACCTAAGTCTTACTTCATCCCCCAACACCAGGCGCTTGTACTTTCTGTTAGCTTCTTCCCGAAAATCTGCCCGGTCTATATAAACCTCCCGGGTAAAATTCATCGAGCGTGTACCCATCGTTTCATTTTTCGGGTGGTTCGGTAGATCAAGGCTCACACCGTTACTCGCACTTTCCCCTTCCGGGAAATTCTGGATGACTACCTTCACCGGATTCAACACACCCATCACCCGCGGCGCCGACGCATCAAGTTCATCGCGGATGCAGCTTTGCAACAGCGCCAGCTCAACGTTGTTATCGCTTTTTGTAACGCCGATACGGCGACAGAAGTCCCTAATGGAGGCCGCGGTATAGCCCCGACGACGCAAGCCCGACAAGGTTGGTAAACGCGGATCATCCCAACTATCGACCATATTTTCTTCGACCAGCTGTCGAATTTTACGTTTACTCATTACCGTAAACTGCAGGTTCAGCCTCGAAAATTCGATCTGTTGTGGGTGGCAGTCCGTTGCCAGCTCATCCAGCACCCAGTCGTAAAGCGGGCGATGATCTTCGAAACTCCGATCACACAGTGAATGTGTAATCCCCTCTAGTGAATCCGATACACAATGGGTGTAGTCGTACATGGGGTAGATACACCACTCATTACCGGTCTGGTGATGCTCGATGTGCCTGATGCGGTAAATCGCAGGGTCCCGCATATTGATGTTTGGCGAGCCCATATCAATCTTAAGACGAAGAATGTGTTCGCCATCGGCAAACTCACCGGCTCGCATTCTTCGAAACAGATCCAGGTTTTCATCGACCGTTCTGACACGAAAGGGACTGTCTTTTCCCGGCCGGGTCAAGGTACCACGATATTCTCGCAGCTCATCTGCAGACAGAGAATCAACGTAGGCCTTGCCTTTCTTTATCAACTGTTCGGCGAACTGGTACAACTGCTCGAAGTAGTCGGACGCAAATCGCTCTTCCTTCCACTTAAAACCCAGCCATTCAATGTCGCGCTTGATCGCATTAATAAACTCAACGCTCTCTTTCAACGGGTTTGTATCGTCAAAACGAAGATTCGTTGACCCGGTAAACTCTTCGGCCATACCAAAGCTCAGACATATTGCCTTTGCGTGACCTATATGAAGATAGCCATTAGGTTCAGGTGGAAACCGGGTCATGACCTGACCGGCATTTTTACCATCCGCCACATCTTTCTGGATGATAGTTCGAATGAAGTTACTTGGGTATTGTTCTTCAGTATTGCTCATTTTGGTATTACTCATTTCGATACTAGTCACAGAATTTCATATCAACCGTCTAAAAACTATCTAGAAACTATCTAGGAACTATCTAACAACTATCCTAACAACTAAAGAAAAACGGCACCGACGCATGTCGCCGTGACCATCACAAAAAGGATCCATTTTAGCGTGTTTTGGCTGACGTTAATGGTAAATCGAACACTCGCCATTGCACCGGCAACACTACCAACCGCTAATATCAAACCGGGAATCCACCAAACTTGGCCGCGCATCGCAAAAATAACCAGCGCGACACCTGAAAAGACCGCGGTACACAGGTTTTTGAGCGCGTTTGTCCTTACCAGGTCAAAGCGAAGCCCCCCTGCAAGCGCGGCGATAAGAATGAACCCAACCCCCGCCTGGACAAACCCACCGTAAACGCCCGCCAAAAACAGGCCAAGCCCGGCGACAGGTCTGTCCGTTAACTTGTAAGGTTCGGTACCGTCGACAGGAATAATAGCTTGCGGCCTGACCACCATCACCAAGGCCATTGTGATCATCGAACCCAACAACACGGGTTTAAGAACCCACACGGGCATGAAAGAAGCCAGCAGCGAACCCGCCAGCGCGCCGACGATGGTTGGCACTAAAATCGGAAAAATCGCTGACTTATCCAACCTGTCCTGATCGCTAAAACCTTTTACACCCGTCAACGACTGCATTAGGACCCCGACTCGATTCGTGGCATTGGCAACATCGACTGGCATACCTAACATCATCAAGGCAGGCAAGGTGATCATGGAACCGCCTCCCGCCAGAGTATTGATGAACCCGGAAACTACCCCGGTGAACAACAACAGGCAAATCATTAGAGCTGAAAGTTCGTATTCCACTACTCTTGGTCCAACTAAAATGCCATCTGGCAAGAACGCAGCATGGTATAGCGGACACCACCCCTTGTCACTTGCAATCCGGCGGTAGAAGGCTAATATCCCCGCTCAATGAAATCACTATTTACTCTGCGTTTTAGCAACCCGGTCAACCCGTCGACGGTGAATATCGTTGATGCGTGCTGGCTGGGGTATTACTTTTTCGTCAAAAGCTAAAGCGCTCAATAATCTGGGCGGTTATTCCGCCTGAGAAACCCCGACAGGCGGATGCCCTCGGGGTTTTTTTTCGACTTTTAACAACCGAACAGCTAGCAACCTAGACAGGACAAGACCATGAACGATATCGGCGTGGATGATTTAAACGTGTTAACCGAAGAAACCCTAATGAACCCGGAAGCACTTAAATCGATGGTTCCAGCGCCCGCCCGGGCAATGGAAACCGTTTCAGGCGGCAGGCTGGCGATCAAGAAAATTCTCATCCGACAGGATCCCAGACTGTTTTTGATCGTAGGGCCCTGCTCCATCCATGATACGACCGCTGCGATGGAATATGCACGGCGCCTGAAAGCGTTATCCGAAGAAGTGGATGACTCACTGTTGCTGGTCATGCGGGTCTACTTTGAGAAGCCGCGCACCACAACGGGGTGGAAGGGATTGGTCAACGACCCCCATATGGATGATTCATTCTGCATTGCAGAGGGACTAAAGCAGGGTCGAGAGCTGCTGGTAAATATTGCGGAACTAGGGTTACCCACCTCAACGGAAGCGCTCGACCCCGTCACCCCACAATATCTTCAGGATTTGATTTCCTGGAGCGCTATTGGCGCCAGAACCACTGAATCCCAGACTCACCGCGAAATGGCTAGTGGCCTGTCCTCTGCCGTTGGGTTCAAAAATGGTACTGACGGAGGCCTTGAAGTCGCGATTAATGCACTGCAATCCGTTTCAGCTCCCCATCGATTCCTTGGCATTAATCACCAGGGCCAGGTGTCGGTGATCCACACTCGAGGTAACGCGCACGCTCATATCGTACTAAGAGGCGGCGGTGGACGAACAAATTATGACCCTGTCAGTGTAAACCTCTGTGAACAGCAGTTACTAAAAGCCAGGATTCCAGCAAACATCATGATTGATTGCAGTCATGCCAATTCGAATAAGGACCCGCGCCAGCAAACCTTGGTGACAAGCAACGTAGCCGACCAGATCGTCAACGGAAATCAGTCTATCGTGGGTCTGATGGTGGAAAGCAACCTTGAATGGGGAAAACAGTCCATTCCCGAGAACCTGGCCGACCTGAAATATGGTGTTTCAGTAACAGACGCCTGTATAGACTGGGCGACGACAGAGACAATGATTCGGGCACTGCGCGACAAGGTTAGGGGGGTATTACCGGGACGGAAAAGCTTGGCGGCGGCGTAATTTTAGTGTCAGTCGGGAGTTTTGGGGTCGGAGTAAACCGCCGGAGTAG
>JABIVN010000244.1 GCA_018667205.1 Gammaproteobacteria bacterium
TATTACAAGGACCAGGAAAAAACGGACAAAACCTTCATCGTCATTGACGGCATACGCTATTCAATCCCTGGTGACTGGGTACGTGTCGAGGATGATGGATCACTCACACTGCTCGGCCGTGGCAGCAACTGTATCAACACCGCTGGTGAAAAAGTTTATCCCGAGGAAGTAGAAGAAGCACTCAAGTTCCACGAAGCCGTAGCAGATGCGTTGGTTGTTGGCGTGAAAGATGAAAAATGGGGACAGTCAATCACTGCAGTAGTACAGCCGCATGAAGGGTGTGTGATCGACGAACTGGCGTTAAGGGAATTCTCAAGAAAACACCTGGCGGCTTACAAGCTTCCCAAGAAGATCCTGATCAAAGATGATCTTAACCGAGCCCCGAACGGAAAAGCGGATTACAAGTCCATCCAGGAATATGCAGAACAACAATTGGGGATCAACTAAACATGAGCGACAACGCCAGCAAAATTACCGTTTGGGGAAGGCGTAACTCCATGAATGTCCAAAAAGTGATGTGGGCGCTGGGTGAACTGGGTCGGGATTATCAGCGACATGATATGGCGGGATCCTTCGGCATAGATGCGCAGTACACAACAAAGAACCCCAATGCCGTTGTTCCTACTATAGAGGACGGCGAACTGACGCTCTACGAATCTAACGCATGTGTCCGATACCTTGCTCGACAATATGGCGCAGGATCCCTGTGCCCCTTGGATGCGAAAGATGCCGCCCTTGCGGACCAATGGATGGACTGGCAATGCAGCACCTTTGGGACCGGGTTCTTTATGATTTTTATGAACAAAATCAGGTTGACTGCAGAAAAGAGCAGCCCGGAACAGATCAAAAAAGGTGAGCAACAAACGGCGCACTTGTTGCAACAACTGGAATCAAAGCTTGAACAAACTGATTACCTGATTGGCAATACGCTCTCCATGGCGGATATTCCTATCGGTACCATGTTGTATCGCTACTTTACGATGGAAATCGAAAGACCACCTTTGCCAGCCGTAGCCGCCTACTACCAAAGACTAACGGCAAGGCCGAGCTATCAAAAACATGTAATGATTCCGTTCGGCAGAAACGTCGATGAGTGGCTTATCGAAGAGAAACGCAACGCCGGGCTTCAGTAGTCGTCGACTTTGCCTCTGGTTTTTTTCACTGTGCCCTGTTTTTTCTTGCCATCGAGGCGCTTGCGCACGGATGACTTGGACGGACGGGTCTTTCTTCTTGCCTTCTGGACATGTTGGGCTTTTTGAAACAACTCATCTAGCCGCTCCAGACCTTCTATCCTGTTTTTTTCCTGACTCCTGAATTTTTGGGCCTTGATGACGATCACCCCATCGGTATTGATCCTGGCATCACTGACCCTGAGCAGTTTTAATTTAACCGCTTCCGGCAAACTGGAGGCCCTGACATCGAATCGTAAATGAATAGCCGACGAGACCTTATTGACATGCTGGCCGCCTGGACCACTGGCACGGATCGCCGAAAACTCAATCTGACTCTCAGGAATGTCTGAAACGCGAATCATCAGGCACGCGACATGAAGTTGGCATTGGTTGTGTTCACCTTAATACTCTCGCCTTGCTCGATATATTCAGGCACCTGAACGATAAGACCCGTTGATAGCGTTGCAGGTTTATTTCGTGCGTTAGCCGAAGCGCCCTTAATACTGGGTGCTGTTTCAACGATTTCAAGCGTAACAGACTGCGGCAGGTCAATTGCAACGATATTCCCTTCCACGATTAACGCTGTAATCCCGTCCAGCCCATCAATGATATAGGCCAACTGGTCTTCCATAGCGTCCGCATTCAGCAGGTATTGGCTGTAATCCGTGGTGTTCATAAAAACATACTGCGGCCCATCTATATAAGAAAACTGTACCTGGACCTTCTCGAAGTCTGCCTCACCCAAAAAATCATCACCCTTAAGCGACTCGTCACGCTTCTGTCCCGTCACAAGGTTTTCGAACCTGACTTTATATAGCGTCGAAGCGCCCCTCGCCGAAGGACTCTTCGCCTCGAGTTGTTTTACAACATGGGGCGCACTTTCGATCTGCACCACGTCGCCGCGTTTTAAATCACTGGCTTTCGGCATCGATATTCCTGCTTTGAAAAAGCCCCTATTGTACAATCCTTCTTCAATGTTTTATCTGTCTTAACGCATGTTTGATCAACAAGATCTCGTCAAAGTCGCCAATCATGAAATGCCTTTTGGTCGATACAAGAACACGCCGCTAATCCAACTACCCGAGGCATACCTTCTATGGTTCGTAGATAGGGGCTTTCCGACGGGTAAACTTGGTGAACTGATGCAGATCACGCTGGAAATCAAGATTAACGGTCTTGAAAACCTGATTTACCCGCTCCAGGCATCACCTAAGCAAAAACAGCCA
>JABIVN010000245.1 GCA_018667205.1 Gammaproteobacteria bacterium
GGCTTTATAATCCTGATAAATATCGTGACGAAAAGTCTTACCTTTTGCGTCAAACACCACGGCAATATGACTGTCAGGATATTCAGCTATCAGCTTACGAATCATGCTAATAACGCCTTTAATGGCACCGGTTGCCTGCCCTTTGGACGAAACCAGTTGTGGCAGTGCATGATATGCTCGAAAAAGGTACGATGACCCGTCGACCAGCACCACCTGATAATTATTCTTCATTTTTAACCCCGCTCATGAAGGGCAAAGATACTGTGAACACCACACTTTTTCCATTGGCACTGCTCGTTGGCTTAATGTTTCTGCCAGAAATAACGTTTGGCGAGGCTTCCCAAGACGAATACGACGAAGATCAGATTGAACTCATCGAAGGAGAAGATCGCCTGATTTACGAGTATCGCCAAAACGGTATGTTGACGATGATTAAAATTGTCCCAAAAAAGGGGCTACCCTACTACATGGTGCCATTAAGCGGTGCGCAGAGAATTGAAGGCCTTGATCACCAGAAAAAACTTTATCCCCAGTGGATCATCAAGGAATGGTAATCAATGGCAGCACTGACGACATTTACTGAGCAATCGCTCAAAAGATACCTGGTAATGTTTGGCAAAGGCGAACTCATCACATGCGAGCCTGTGACCAGTGGCATAGAGAACTCAAATTACTTCGTCACCCTGGATGACGGATCGGGTCCTGTAGCGTATGTACTAACGATCGTTGAACACTTCGACTTTGAAGAGGCGCCTTTCTTCAACAAGCTTGTGTCACACCTTTTTCAACATGGGCTGCCCGTTGCGGCTCCGCAGTCGACGCTCGACGGAATGTCTTCTACTATTTTTTGTGGTAAGCCCACTTTCCTGCAGTCCAGACTCGAAGGGAGTCACTCGGTAGTGGTCAACGAAGACCAGTGTTTTCAAATCGGAGCTTTTCTTGGTAACGCTCACAAAGCGTTAGGGAGCCTCAAATCAACCAGGGTGAACCCCTACGACTCAGACTGGATGCAGAATACGCTAAGTTGGATTGCAGACAGGCTTAGTGATGCAGAAAAATCACAACTCACAAAGCTACTGGATGAATACAAGCGCATAGAAGCAATGGCGCTCCCAAGCGGCCTTATTCATGGCGACCTGTTTAGGGACAACGCGCTGTTTGACGATCAGGGGAAACTAACGGGTGTTATTGATTTTTATCATGCATGTCACGATGTCCTGGGACTGGACATCGCAATCGCCATCAATGATTGGTGTCAGCTAACGACGGGACAAATAGATAAAGCTCTCAGCGCCACATTGATTGCGGGCTATGAACAGGTGCGGCCGTTAGAGAAAGAAGAACGACAGGCGCTGGTTCAACTTCAACGGACCGGTGCGGCCCGGTTTGCACTCACTCGGTTTCTAAGTGGTGAGCCGCCCCTAAAATCACCACAAGCCATGTTACAGCTAGCCGAATCACTGACTGTATAAATAGAAAACGCCAAATAGTTCGTCTTCATCGAGCCAGGTTTTGGCTTTCAAAAAACCCGCTCCAACCGCCATTTCAAGGACTTCATCAACGTTATATTTGTGAGAGTTTTCAGTATGTATCTTCTCACCTTCGGCGAATTCAAAGTCGCGACCGGCAACACTGACAGATTGACAGCAGGTGCTGACCAGAAACATCTGGATACAACCTTGCTCCACATCATAGCCTGCTTCGTGTGTAAACTGGCTGAGGTTAAAATCTGCGCCATATTCTCTATTGATGTGTTCAAGGATATTAAGATTGAAATCTGCAGTAATTCCCCGTTTATCGTTATAGGCGTCGTTTAGCACACCGACATCTTTCTTCATGTCGACGCCTATCAACAAGCCCCCGTCGGCTCCTACCAGTGATCGGATACGGCCTAAAAACGCAGCGGCTTCGCCTCTCTCAAAGTTTCCAATACTGGAGCCCGGAAAGAAGCTAACGTGCCTTTTTTCACTTTCGAAAGGTAGTTCAAACTCAACGGTGAAATCAACGCATGTCGCATGGACCTCCAACCACGGGTACTCTCTGCCAAGGGCCTCGGCGGCCCAGGCCAGGTAGTCCCTGGAGATGTCGAGAGGTGCGTAAAGACTAGGCCTCAAGCTATCCAATAAAATCCTGATCTTCTCCGAGGACCCGCTGCCATATTCGATCAATAGAAAGTCTTCACCAATCAGCTCGCTAATTTCTCCTGCGTGGTCGCTTAATAATTTCGTTTCTGTTCTTGTCGGATAATACTCTGGTTGCCGAGTGATTTCGGTAAACAGCTGTGATCCCCTCTCGTCATAAAAAAATTTGGGAGGTAAGGTTTTTTGAGGCTTACTTAAGCCCGCCAGAATTTCATTGCTGAAATCATCGAGTTCAATATCCTGGTCATAAAAGTGGACTGTTGATAGGGCATTCATAAATTCTCCGTGCTGATTAAATCCTGCGCAAGTCGAATGCCTGAAAACTGCCAACGATCTGGAGGGTAAAAGAAATTTCGATAGGTTGGTCGGATATGAGAGCCTGGTGACGCACACGAACCTCCCCGAAGCACCAGTTGATTCGCCATAAACTTGCCGTTGTACTCACCTAATTGTCCGTCAAACGGTCTAAACGAAGGATAAGCCCCGTAACCAGACTGAGTCCATTCCCAAACATTACCAAACTGGCTTTGTATTCCATCACCGCGCTGACCAAGGGGATGAAACAGCTTCGACTCAACAAAATTTCCCTCTACCGGGGCGTCTTCTGCCGCATGCTCCCACTCCTGCTCAGTTGGTAACCTAGACCCCTTCCATCTGGCATAGGCATCAGCCTCGTAGGCGCTGACATGACAAACAGGACAATTCGGATCGACTAACTGTTCTCCTGTTAGGCGGTACTCGAAATAATTGCCGGCTTGTTTACGCCAATAAAGGGGCATGCTCCACCGCTCTTCTTGCTGGGCCTGCAACCCCGCCCATCCATCTGAAAGCCACAACTCAGATCTGTCATAGCCACCATCTTCAATAAACGCTATAAACTCACCGTTACTCACCAGGTGAGTTGATAGCCTGTAAGGTTGCAGGAAAACCGGGTGTCTGGGCGTTTCATTATCGAAAACAAATGCTTTACCCGCATTAGTGCCAGATTCGACTAAACCGCCATTGAACTCTACCCAGCCGGGATTGAACTCGGCACTATCGGCAACTTGCTGTTCAACATACGCAGGTCTGAGGGGGTTTCGCCCTAGATTGTATTTTATATCGGTGAGAATTAGCTCCTGGTGTTGTTGCTCATGATTTAGGCCCAGTTGCAGTCGGAAAACTAGCTCGTCGGTCATGGACGTTTGGACCAGTTCAAGCATTTTCCCGTCAACATAATCCCGGTACTCGAAAACACGCGCAAGGGTGGGACGCGACAGAAAACCCCTGTGATCTCGGCTAAAGGGCTTACCAACACCGTTGTAATA
>JABIVN010000246.1 GCA_018667205.1 Gammaproteobacteria bacterium
CTCGGGGCGGAGTACGCAGGCTGGGTTGGAACCCTATCTGCCATATCAACGTTTTGTGTGATTTTTATTATTACCCGATTGTCTACTCAACTTGGTAAACGTCGGGCATTTTTCATCTCAACAGGTATATCGGTTTTCGGCTACTGCCTAAAATGGTTTTGCTACTCCCCCGAATATCCTCTGCTTTTACTGCTCCCCGCACCCTTTATTGCCTTTGGTCTAGGGGGCCTCTTTACGTTAATGGGATCGATGATCGCCGATGTCTGCGACTTGGATGAACTGCAAACCGGTGAGCGCCGAGAAGGTATGTTTGGTTCCATCTACTGGTGGGTCGTGAAACTGGGGATGGCGGCAGCGATAGCGACCGGCGGATTCATTCTCAATGCGACCGGGTTCGATGTAGCTCTGGGCGGGGAACAGGCCGCCAGCACTTTATTATCGATGCGGATTTTTGATATCGTCATTCCTGTGATTGCATCACTCATTGCTATTGGCGCTATTGCCTCGTATCCCATTACCGAGGAAAAAGCCCACCAAGTGCGACTGGCACTGGAGGAGAAACGCGGTACCCCCTAGCTAAACTTTGTTGCTGAGCCTAACGTCAACATCCGACGTGACTCAGCAACTGTTTAAAGGACACAGTATCGCCACCAACGCTTGCGATGACCGTTTCCTTGATTCATTGAACAAAAAACGGAATGTTTGCATGGGCTGCATGATTCTGTCCGTCGTAAACATAAACAAATAGCCGGTAGGCACCGATGGCTTCAGGGGTGGTTAGAACGATTTCAGCCGCTGTAGGATCCGCGATCAACCCCGTAATAACCTCAAGCACCTCCTCGTAGTCGCCACCGACTTGTTCCGCTGAGCTCTCTGGTCTTATTTCCCACTTATAGCTAATAAGGTCATTGTCAAAATCTGTCACATCGAGCGTAGCACCATAGCGCTTCCCTTGACTAAGAGAAACGTTGTCATGGGCCATTTCCCCATCGATGCGGATAGGACTGACCCTCGGCGACCGGTTGTCTGGCCATTGGCCAGACCAGATATAATGCATCACATCAACGGCTTCAGTTTCTTCGCCGCTATTGAGATACATTCCATACCAGGTAGGCGTTTTCTCTTGTTTTTGACCCCATAGAAAAACGTAGTTACCAATAGCTTGGTCGGCATAGGGCTTTAACACATTGAGATAACTTTTTAGATAACTACTGGCTTTCTCGCTACTGGTATTCTCGATCGGTGCGCCCCACGCCGTTTTTGCTACTTCCCAGTGGCCGACTGAACCCCACTCCGTCACAAAATAAGGTTTCTGGTAAGCTGCTTTTTTGATATCCCCCGGCAAGTTCATCAGTCCGGCATAGAGTTGGAAGCTAACGAAATCAAGATCTGGGGCGCGCGCCTGAATCAAATCCAGCGCCTTTGTGTCAAAAAATGAAAGCGCAGTGGTAGTGGGATGGTTGGGATCCAGTGTATGAATCATCTTGGCTACATCGTTTAGCGCGTCATAAACCTTGGGGTTTTCAGCATTGAAGTTGAGTTCATTACCAATAATCCAAGTTAACAACGCAGGATGGTCTTTATACTTCTGAACGCGGACTTTGGCCTGCTCAAGTTGTTTCGCGACAGCGCCGGCATCATTGTAATCAAACCCATGGCGTTCGCTGGAAAACTCCAGACCAAGTGAAACTGTTAGCCCTAACGCGTGCGCTTTATCAAGTAGCTGTTCCGCAGGTTGGGCACCATCGTCGACTGACCAAGTGCGCAAAGAATTGGCACCGTGGGCGACGAGGCTTTGCAGATTCCGATTGTCAATTCCGGCCCCTTTAACAACATAGGCTTTGCCACCACGCTGCAGCTGGTAGCCATTCTCATGCTCGACTATTTCTACTTTGATAGCTTGGCCGGCAGGCAGTTGATGACCGTCTTCGCTCTTCTGGGCGAGTGTCGCTGGACAAATCAGCCCGACAGCGATAGCGGCGACAAGTAACTGCTTCCCTGCAACCTTATACTTCATAGCGCTCACTTATTGGTCTCTGTATCAATCCACAGTCAATCAATGCACTGTTAAAATTTTTAATGTTTAAGCTCTAGTGCCTAACGTAATTTCTAATGACGTCTACATCCGCTTTGACGAACAATAGCGTTGATCAAGCCAACCCTCTCGCCGTTAAGTCTGATACCGTTTCCCTCAGCATTGCACCAACTTCATATCTGCTTTTCAAGCGCTATATGATGATGATTTCAATGCGTACTTAACTAATGGTTAGCTACCTTCCAACGACTTCCCTTGGTTTTCGCTAGCAATTTGGCAATGTTGATCAAGCCGATCATTGCCGAAGCGCCATCAATAATAAGGGTGCCAACATTGCCCAACATCGCCAACTTCGTTGGGAACAATAATTGCTCCAGAAAAATCACCGCAGCATTAATCAGACCCGCAAAATAAAGACCAAACTCCCGAATTTTATTTACAAAAAATTCTTATAAAACGCTCAAACCACCGGCAGCATCGACACTGTAATGCTAGCCACAAAACCGAAAAGTCAGACCAGGATGAGAGTGAGATGCAGGCTGATATTATCGATGCCCAATTCTGATTTAAATACACTCAAAGCATCATTACCCAGCACATTTACAATGGCCTGTTTGAAAGCCGTATCGTTGTCAAAAGTTATACCTTTTCCCGCCAACTGCGCTGCTTCATTCATCGAATTTGCTAGGCCGTCAATCGCCTGATCGGTCAATGAGTAGCCGGGCCGCGATGCCTGGCGCGGCCAATATCAACCGTAGCTTTCTGCAACCTTGTCGATCAGCTCTAGCGCGATTAGCGTAAACACTGCACCCATTGAGCCGCCCCAAAGGGCCTGTCTATAAGCATCATCGGCACCAATGCCCGACTGTTCAAACATCATCCGCAAAATAAATACTCTTGATAGCTATCATTTGTTGAACACTGGCTACGGTAAAAAAGTATCTTTTTTGACGAAAAAAGCATCGGTATTGCAGCGAAAAAAACGGGCCCATGGCGTCACCAATATCTTTATAATCGCAGACCTAGCTCGGCACTTCTATGCTGTATGCGGCTAAGAGGACTCACACTGCGGCAAGGCGGACATCGACACGTTTACCGCCAATCACACCGATCTAATATTGGCTTTTCTTACGCTATAAGCCTGCATAGTCGCCACAAAATAATACGTTCATCTAACAAGAATCCCCTTCCGCCACAGCCTTATTGTGTTAGCCTGCCACCCGTCATGCGACGTCATTTTACCGCGTGTTCAACCGGCAAAAAACTGATCGCGGGACATTAGCGTGTCAGATAATTTATGATCAGCTAGGACTTGAACGGACCACAGAAAAGAAGTTTTTGCCTTGGTTGTCGAGGTGTTTGATGAACCATGAGAAGGTTCGCCAACCCGGTGGAACTGGAAAAACACGGCGACCGTTTTCCGTTGATCGTAAGCTGTAATTAGTTAGGTTCAATTTTTACCCCAAATTATTGCTTTAAGAAGAAGAAGACGATCCATGAATGCACCTATCTCAAACGGCTCTATCTCAAACGGCTCTATCTCGAATGAACCCAACTCATCAAAGCCCAGCGCTGAGGTTACCGGCGGGTTTGTCACATTCGCCGAAGAACGCTATTACGCGATTCGTAACGTCGACAAAATTCCAACGTTTTTTATCAGCGTGGTTTCCGATAGCGACCACTGGTTATTTGTCGCCTCTAATGGTGGCCTAACAGCCGGCAGAGTGTCTCCCGACACCGCTCTATTCCCTTATATTACAGTGGACAAGATCTACGAGAGCACGCTGCACACCGGCAGTAAAACACTGTTGCGCGCAGAGCTTGAGGGGCAGCATGACGACTGGGAACCGTTCAACACAGAACATGACAACCGATTTGAAATCAGTCGTAATCTGTATAAGAACGGCTTGGGTAACAAACTCATGTTTGAAGAAATCAACCATGATCTGCAGCTAGCGTTTCGCTATACATGGGTATGCAGCGATAGCTACGGCTTTGTCAGGCAGTGTGAACTTGAGAACCTTGGCTCGGGAAGCTGTTCGGTTGAACTCCTTGACGGATTGCAGAACCTGCTACCCGCCGGCACTCCTCGCTTCGCCCAGACCAACACCAGCTATCTGGTGGATGCCTATAAATGGAATGAACTTGACGAACAAACGGGATTGGGCCTGTTCACGCTGTTTTCCGGTATAACCGATCGCGCCGAGCCTAGCGAATCACTCAAGGCCACCACGATATTTTGTCTCGGACTTGATAAACCCACCGTCCTGCTCAGCAGCGAGCAAATCGATCGTTTCCGTCACTCCGCCAAGGTAGTTCAAGAGA
>JABIVN010000247.1 GCA_018667205.1 Gammaproteobacteria bacterium
CCACCAACATCAACAACATTCATCTAGACCCCTCGCGTGCAGCACGAATATTGACCAGTAAACCTTCCAAACTCGGATCCTGGCTAATGTAACGCCTCAGGCCAACAATCACTTAGCCCATCAATGACTTAGCCCATCAATTGATCGTAAGCCAACGGCAAAGGCGGCCGCAGAAACCCAAGGGCTTTCACGTCCTGAGTCCATTGCGCGAGCGGCATCGCTTTTGAAAAACTCGCCCCACCGACAACCTTACTCATTCTCGAAAGCGCGGTTTCTATTAGCTCGGCGCAGGTGACCTTGCAACGAACAGCATCTATATGCGCCCCGTCTCCTCCAGCCTCAATCGCGCGCAGCGCCCCCTCAAAGGATTGCTCGGCTAGCCAGAGCTCATTTTGACACCTTACCCATTCCGTTTTTTCGAATGACCGCATACTTTGCTCCTTTCCCTCAAGCTTCCCTTTCGCAAAACCCAAGGCGTTGTCAGCGACGCCAAGCACCACTCCGGCAAACAACATATTGCCCATCTGGCTACCTATCGGTGCGACTCTACTTAACACCTCTCTGGAAGCAGCTTTCTTCGCCGGAAAAGCCTCAAAGCGAAAAGCATGAGATTGGGTCGATGACATGCCAATACCATCCCACTCAACTGTCATCTTGCACCCGGTTGAGCCATCCCAAGGTTCATCCTTGTTCTGCAGAAAAAAAAGCTCCGGTAATTCTGAACCTGCAACTCTCGCGGTAGTCATCATGAAATCGGCGTGCCCAGACCCAGACCCAAAGTGTTTATCGCCCGTGATAAGAAAGTGATCTTTTTCAGGTGTCGCGATTGACCGGGTCTTCAAAATATCGCCGCCCGAACCCGGCTCTGAAGTCACTGTCCCCCACCAATAATCGCGTGCGCTTTCTATTACCCACTGTCGCTGCTTTCGCCACGCTTTAGGTTCATCATCTACTGATTCAACGCCCAGAAAAAAACCCGTCACAGCGGGATGCATCGACGCGACTAGGGCAACACTAGGGTCTCCATGAGCGATCGTTCGGACCATTTCGGCATATGCACGCGCGGAAAGAGCAGGCCCTTTCCACAACCCCCCCTGATCTTCTGGGACCCCTGTAAGCAGAAACCCGGTTTCTTTCAATTGCTCAAAATCATTCGGGTCGAGCTGTCTGCGTTTTTGCCTGGAGATGACATCTTCTGCAAAACCTGCCGCAACGCTTTTCAGATCGCTTATTACCTGTTGTGATTCCGTCAATTGCCTGGCCCTTAATGTGATAAAGTCATTTAGATGAGTGTGCCTTTCAACAACAGCTACGTCCAACTACCGGAACGATTCTATTCCCGGCAATCTCCGACGAAGGTCAGAAAACCCGAGCTTATTCGCGCCAACCCCGCGCTAGCAAAATTGCTAGGTATCGACCCTGAATGGTTATCGTCTGATGACGGAATTGCAACCATGGCCGGAAACCTGATACCCGATGGTGCTGATCCTATCGCCACTGTTTATGCCGGGCACCAGTTCGGATCCTGGAACCCTCAACTGGGTGATGGTCGCGCTATCTTACTTGGAGAAGTTATTGGGACAGACAGACAACGATATGATTTACAACTAAAGGGGGCCGGGCAAACCCCTTATTCAAGAATGGGAGACGGAAGAGCACCACTCGGGCCGGTCATGAGAGAATACATTGTCAGTGAGGCCATGGCTGCTCTCGGCGTTCAGACCAGCCGATCGCTGGCAGCGGTCATGACAGGAGAGTCTGTCTACCGCGAGGAAACATTACCTGGCGCGGTACTCACACGCGTCGCAAAAAGTCATATCAGAATTGGTACATTCCAGTTTTTCGCGTCCAAGGAAGACAAAGAAGCACTGGGTTTGTTGGTTGACCATGTTATTGGAAGGCATTATCCGGACGCAGTCCAGACTGGTGCCAGCTTGAACACCAAGGCCCTGACGCTACTGGACGAAGTCATGCGGGCGCAGGCGAAACTGGTAGCCAGCTGGCAAATGATTGGCTTTATTCACGGTGTGATGAATACCGACAATGTACTGCTTTCTGGAGAGACCATCGATTACGGACCCTGCGCTTTTATGGATACCTACAATCCTGAAACCGTATTCAGTTCTATTGATCACGGTGGTCGCTATGCCTATCGCAACCAACCAAGTATCGCTCACTGGAATATGGCATGCCTAGCCCAGGCACTGGTGCTTGTTCTGGCTGACAAAGAAGAGA
>JABIVN010000248.1 GCA_018667205.1 Gammaproteobacteria bacterium
ACCAAACATGCTGCCGACCCGATTGGTCGTAAAAGGGATGCCGGCGGCGTCGGCAAGTACCTGAAGGCCGTTGACGAGTTTGCCGGACTGCTGTTCCAGATACTCGTAGAACCCGGGTTCGTCGATCAGTTCCAAGGTGGTTAAGCCGGCCTGCATGGCAATCGGATTGCCTGACAGCGTCCCCGCTTGATAAACGCCGCCAAGAGGCGCGACAACTTCCATCACTGCTCGTTTACCACCGAATGCCCCAACGGGCATGCCTCCGCCAATAATCTTTCCAAGCGTCGTGAGATCTGGTCGGATGTTGTAAACAGACTGCGCTCCGCCCTTTGCAACCCGGAATCCAGTCATGACTTCATCAAAAATCAATAGCGAGCCGTGACTGTCGCAGGCGTCCCGAAGGCCCTGCAGAAACCCAGGTACTGGCGGCACACAACCCATGTTTCCAGCGATGGGTTCGACAATGACGGCGGCAATTTCGTTTCCTTTCTCCCTAAAGACTTTTTCGATCTGTTCAAGGTTATTGAATTCGAGCGTAAGCGTGTGGCGTGCAAAACTTTCCGGCACGCCAAGTGAGTCTGGCTCCCCCAGGGTCAGTGCCCCGGATCCAGCTTTCACTAATAATGCGTCTGAATGACCGTGGTAGCAGCCTTCAAACTTGATAATCGTGTCTCTGCCGGTATATCCGCGAGCAACCCTAATGGCTGACATGGTTGCCTCGGTGCCCGAGTTCACCATTCGAACCAGGTCCATGGAAGGGACTAGCGAAACGAGTTTCTTGGCCACCTGGGTTTCTATTTTCGTGGGCGCGCCAAAGCTGAGCCCATGACCCATTGCTTCCTGAACTGATTTGACGACTTTTGGGTGAGCATGCCCAATAATCATCGGCCCCCAGGAACCTATATAGTCAATGTACTTTTTGTCGTCTTCGTCTGTAAGGTAGGCGCCGCTGCCACTTTTGAAGAAAACAGGTTGCCCTCCGACTCGAGAAAAAGCCCGAACGGGCGAGTTGACCCCGCCCGGAATGTATTTTTTGGCGTCCTCAAAGAAACGCTCCGATTTTGTCATGACTTGCTCCATGGTTCTGCCGCGGGCATTCAAGCATTACTTTTGAGTTGATTCAAATGAAATGCTAAAGCTGCCTTACGATTGATAAAAGCTTTCTATGTCTTCTCGGGTCAAGATGCCAACCGGAGAATCCAGTAATGGTGCGCTGATGCGATTGACAAAGAGTGCTTGCAAGCCCGATTGATTAAGTGAGTCCAGTGCTTCGCTTAACGTCGCCTGCAGGAAAATGCTGGTGACATCCTTTCGAGTCGCCGGAATGGCTGTCAGGTCAATCTGTTCCTCTGGCTGGAAGGAAAGATACTGCGCGAGGTCTTCTGTTCTCAGGATAAAAGCTGGCCTTTCTTTTCCATTGACCAGCAGCCAATAAGGCTTTTGCACAACCAGCAAGCGGGCGGCTTCCAGTTCAACAACAGGCGCCACCCTGGCGAAGCTCCTTGTCATAATGCTCGCAACGGACGCTCTGTTTAGTGCCATGGACAATGGGTTCTGTCGAAACTCAAGCCCGAGCACCTCCATTTGAAGCAGGAATAGAGAGCGAACGCCGAAGACCTGGCTTGCGGTCATGTTGGCGATAATAATCACCAGCATAGCGGGTAGAATAATGCCTGGGCTATTCGTGAGTTCGAGAACTGCCATTAACGCTGCCAGCGGGGCTTGAAGCACCGCGCCCATCATGGCGCCCATACCAAGCATTACAAACAATGCATCGTCAGACAGACCGGCATCAACGAATCTGGCGAAAAAAGCGAACATTCCGCCCGCCATCGCGCCCATAAACAGCGTTGGGCCAATAAATCCAACCGGTATTCCAAGGGCAATAATAGCGGAGGAAAGTATCAGCTTCAGCACGAGTGCGGTTAGCAGTAACACCAGCGAGAGTTCTCCTAAAAGCGCTAAATTGACCGTGTCGTAACCGATACCCAGGACTTCGGGAAGAATAAGTGCCGCGGTCCCGGTAATAAACCCCGCGATCATAACGCGTTGCCACATTTTGCTGGGTGATATTTTGTAGAACAGAAGCATGGCTCGAACATAAGCCGCAGCAATGACTCCGATAAATGCCCCTTCTACTACCAGGATAGGGATATCTATGAAGGAAGACATGACCACTGGGGGTACATCAAAGGCCGTTAGCGACCCGAACACAATCTGCGTCATCATTGCGGCGACAACCGACGCCAGGATCACGGGTATAAAGCCTGCTATCGTGTATTCCATGACAATGACCTCCATGGAAAATATGACCCCCGCTATGGGTGTATTAAAAGAAGCAGAAATTGCGGCAGCAGCCCCGCAGCCCACGAGTACCCTGACGCTATTGTTAGGTAGCTGAAGGTATTGACCAATAAGGCTGCTGCCTGCTGCACCGAGATGAATAGCGGGGCCTTCTCGGCCGCCAGGTTGTCCCGACGCGAGCGCTACAACGCCAGTGATGAACTGGGCTAGCGCATTTTTGAGTGGCATATGGCCCTGGTGCCTGGCCAGTCGTTCGATGACGTGAATCACCCCGACACGTCGATTTGTTTTAGATAGCACCGTAAAAATCAGGACCAGCAGTATTGCTCCGGCAACCGGCAGCGAGAAAGCCGCTGCGGGATCAAGGGTTTCAAAGCTTTCCGGGCCATCTTCAAGCAATTGGTCCAACGGCCACTCAATAGCGAGGCGAAAAGCGATAATAACCAGGCCTGTCAGAAACCCGGAGGCAATGCCCAGAATGGCGAATTGAGGTACTGAATCAATGGAGGCGAGCCGCCGCCGAAATGTCCTAATGGAAAACTTAAGTAGCTTCATAACGAGATTACAAATCGGGGTTTCATAAAAGTCAGCAAAAACAAATGGTTGAAGTTCAGTACACGGTAACTGAAAAGTATTCATGAAGCACAATCAGGGCTGAACTTTAACGTATTGTGCTAAGCTGTCGGGTCAATTTTGTCATTTATCTCGCGGCAACGGTGGCGGCAGTAAACTATGACAGCAGTCAAAGGCAGTAAGCAACATCAAATGGTCGTAGTACCTTATCGACCCATGTACAAGGCTTTGATATTCGTTGCTTTTTTCACGTCTATGGCTGTGTTTGGATGGTTGAGCTACGGGTTAGGTAATTATCAAGGTCTTGAGCTGCAAGTCGAAGTGGCTCAGGAAAAAGAACTGATCAAGAGGCAGTTGGGCGAGGCCACAGTTCTGATTACGCAAATGAGGCAGGAAATTGCTGATCTCACGGTGGGAGGTGAAATCGATAATAAAGCCAATGAGGAAGTCAGGCAAACGATTCAAAACCAGCAGAACCTGCTAGCAGCTCAAAGTGAAGAAATCAGTTTCTACAAAGGTGTCATGCTGCCAAACGTTGCTGGTAAGGGGCTTAGGATTGAGCAATTGACTTTAAGCTCAAACGCGCCGGGCAGGGTGAAGTACTCGTTGCTACTTACCCAGATAGTGGACAAGCATGATTATGTGCAAGGTGGGGTACAGATATCCCTGCTTGGTCGAAATGAAAGTCGAAATGAAAGTCAAAATGATGGTCAACAAGTTGATGGTCAGGAAGAGACTTTTCAGCTCAGTGAGCTGGACTTGGATAAAACTGAGGCGATTAAATTTCGGTTTCGCTATTTTCAGAACATCGTTGGTGAAGTGCAACTGCCAGAAGGTTTTATACCTCGAAAGGTTGTGGTTGTGGTGCAGTCATCAGGAACAAATGCTCAGCGATTGGAGAAAAAGTTCGACTGGCTGCTAAAAGGAGAGTGAGCATGTTTAAGAAAGAAACACGAAGTGAAGCAGGGACAACGCTGATTGCAGCTAACTGTGAGCTGGTAGGTGACGTTCATTTTAGTGACGAACTGCTGGTGAATGGCATAGTGAAAGGGAATATTTATGCCAAATCTGGATCTAAAGCCGTCGTTAGAATCAGCGAGAAAGGTTGTGTCCAGGGTGAAATTCGTGCTCCCAGAATAATTGTAAATGGCGAAGTGTTCGGTGACATTTGGTCAGACAAGCACATTGAGCTTGCTGCCAAAGCCGAAGTAAAAGGTAATGTTCATTACCATATGATTGAAATGGTGCAAGGTTCAAGAGTTGATGGGCAGCTAGTTTATTTACAGGATGGTAAGCAGGCACGGGCAGAGTTAAAGGCAGCAAAGGTTCCAGAGAAAGCTGATGAAGGCGCTGTGACACCGGTAACCGAGGTTAAGAACCAGACTGTCTAGCGTTTTTGGACTCAACCGGAGTAAACTTACCTTGAAAGATAACAGTAAAGGCGCAGGCTATTAGATTATGGAAGCAACAACATTTGACCCACTCTCGATGACTTTTTCAGATGCCGCCGCCGGTAAGGTGAAGGCGCTCGTAGAAGAAGAAGAAAACGAGCATCTTAAACTGCGAGTATTCGTCACGGGTGGAGGTTGTTCTGGTTTCGAGTATGGTTTTACGTTCGATGAAGATGTCGAAGAGGATGATACCCAAGTCAAGAAAGCGGGCGTGGCTCTCTTGATTGATCCTTTGAGCTATCAGTATCTGGTTGGCTCGGTTATTGACTACCAGGAAGATTTACAGGGTTCACGGTTTGTGGTGACAAATCCGAATGCCGCGACAACCTGTGGTTGCGGGAATTCTTTTTCTATCTAGCCGCCACTTGATTGACCATCCGGGGGTAGCGACGCGTACCCTTTGCTCGAAATAGATTCGAGTCGAGCCAATATTGGCGACACGTTAGCCTTGAATCGCTTGAGCTCGTTCTTTGCGATGGGAAACGCTTTTGGCAGCGACACGGTCTTGGGGTTGCGATGCACGCCGGAGACCAAGAACTCGTAGTGCAGGTGTGGCGCAGTCGCCCATCCGGTAGCGC
>JABIVN010000249.1 GCA_018667205.1 Gammaproteobacteria bacterium
AATATCGCTGGTTGCTGCCCCTAGTGCGGCAACCTGAGTCAGGCTGTCTGGTGCGCCCGCATCGCCAAACCATGCATCAGTGTAGCCGTTGTCTTCTGCCCATTTTAGTCTTGCTGAGGTATCTGCCAGCCTTGGCCCTGCAGGCAAGGTCACGGCCATTCTTTTTTTCAATGTCATTACGAGTTCCTAGTTACTGTTAGTGCTAGTTATGTGTCAGATATGTGCTGGTTAAGTGCTGGTTAAGTGCTGGTTAAGTGCTAGTCGAGCTACCATTCGTTGATGTGCATAACGGTTTCAACAGGAGGACGATAGGCCGGTTTGAAATTGGTTCCTTTGGTGTATCCAATGGGAATAAGTGCGACCTGCATGTAGTCATCGAAAGGTATACCAATAATGTCTGCGACTTCTTTTTCCTGCATCAAGTGTAACGTTGTCCATGCTGTTCCAATCCCCCTTGCGCGGGCTGCGAGCATAAAATTCCATGCAGCCGGTATAATTGAACCGAGTGTTCCCGTTTGGGCAATAATGTTGCTGGTTTCAGGCGAGTCTGTGCGCCCGGCAATACAGGGAATAAGCAGCGCAGGTACCTTGCCCATATTCTCGGCCAGGTAATCTGCAGATGATGCCGAACGGGTTTGACTATCGGTCAGCGTATTGTCGCTGCTATCCATATGAAGTTTGTGTATGGCAACAGGCATATCGCGATAGATTGAAAATGCCTGTCGGTAGATCTCTCCGATTTTTGCCTTTTTTTCCGGGTCAGTCACAAAAACGAACTGCCATCCCTGAGCGTTTGACCCGGTAGGCGCCTGTACGGCGACTTCCATGCATTCCCGCAGCACATCCTCTGACACGGGACGATCGAAATCTAATCGTTTACGGACAGCCCTGGTCGTGCTTAGCAGCTCGTCGTTACTTAAACCCAATTGTTCATGAGGCATTGCAGATTCCTTTGGTTGGCAAAAATGTTGTTTTCAGTCTTGATGCTATCATAAGAAAACACCCGCTGGCCGGGCAGAACAGTGGGGCTAGGATTTGTCTCCAGGCGCTCGAACAATGAACGCAGGCTTTGACTCACTGACTTTCGCCCAGGTTTTCCCTGTCTCTTCTACGTCCATAAGCCGAATGACTTCAGCGGCGATATTGTCTGGTGTCATAAATATCGCGTCACTATGACGCTGAGCATCAGGGATGATTCCGGTATCAATACCGCCAGGGCAGATCGCGTTAATGGTGATGTCTCGTTTAGCAAGGGTTGGCGCCAGGCTGCGTACCAGGCCAACCACCGCGTGCTTACTCATTGCGTACAAGGGGTCAATTGCATAGGGGGTAATGCCTGCGAGCGAAGCGGTGACCACGACGGCTGATCCAGAAGGTAGTAAAGGCAGCAAAGCCTGCAGACCAAACACGACGCCGTCAATATTCACAGCCATCATGCGTCTGTAACGCTCTATAGACATTGCATCGAATTGGTATTCCGTAAGCGGTGCGTCGGGTGGTGCGATTTGGATACCGGCATTGAGATGAATATTGGTTGGGACGCCAATTTCAGATAGCCGGACAACGACTTTCTGCCAGTCACTGATACTACCAACGTCGCAGTGTTCGTAAATCGCGCCACATGATGCCGCGATTGCCATGCCATCTTTATCTGCGACGTCCAGTGCAAGTACGCGTTGTCCCATCGCTGTGACAGATCTCGTCACAGCTGCCCCAATTCCGGAAGCGGCTCCGGTGACGACCCAAAAGCTTGAATTCTCGTTGATTGGTCTGCTCCTTCTGACGCTAACGGAGCGTTATCTTACGGTGAACCGGTCACGCTGTTAAGCATCTTTCCGCGCCATATTAATAGCGGGGCGAATGGTTATGCCGGTCCTACCTCAATAGGATAGACTCCATTTGCGATCTTTTGGCGCGAGTTCAACAGCGGCTGAGAAGAGTAGAGCGCGTGAATGTTGCAGCGAAACTGTTCTGATAACGGATAACGACGATGAAACTGATTACTGGTAATTTGAGTCCATACTCGGCGAAAGTACGAATGCAACTTTATGCCATGGGTATTGATGACGTGGAGTTCGATCTGCCGGCTTCATTTTTTATGGGGAAATTATCGGCTTACTCTCCGATAGGCCGAATACCTGTGCTTGAAGTAGACGAGGGAATCGTCCCAGAGTCCGAGGTGATTGCCGAGTATCTGGACGACTGCTATCCCGATAGAAATCTGTTGGGGGATTCCCCGTGGATCCGTTCGCAGGTTCGCCTGGTGTCCAGAATTGCAGATGTCTACCTGATGAATAACATCTTCATGGCGTTGCCCCAGATTGATCGCAAGACAAGAGTCGATGCTATTCGCGATCTTCTGGCTGGCCAAGTGAAACGTGGGATGGGCGCGCTGGAGCAACACATTGGCCAAGGTGACTACGCGGTTGGGGGCAGGCTGACACGAGCGGATTGCACCCTGGTGCCGGCATTATTTTTATGTGAGCGCACCGTTCCAATGCTGGATATCGCAAACCCTATACTGGCAACTTCACACGTTGCTGCCTACTGGGACAAAATTCAGGGCAATGAGTTCGCGGCCAAAGTGTTGGGCGAGATGGATCAAGGGCTGCGCGAACGCCAGGATGGTACGGAACGAAAACGGATCGAAGCAGCCGTAGCCAAGCAAAAACGATAACGTTAGCGCTAATCCCGATCGGCCTTGAACCC
>JABIVN010000250.1 GCA_018667205.1 Gammaproteobacteria bacterium
AGCCAGAGTAGACAGCCAGAGTAGACAGCCAAAGTGGCATGTCAGTAACCTATAAGTGCCTAACGGCGCAGATCTCAAACTCCGCTTCTCCGGCCGGTGTCTTGACAGACACCACATCGCCGACTTCCTTTCCGATCAGCGCGCGCGCTATCGGCGAATAGACTGACAGCTTGTTTATTTTAATGTCCGCCTCATCATCCCCTACGATCTGGTAGGTCAACGCCTCATCGTTACCGAGATTCAAAAGCTCAACCGTTGTGCCAAAAATAATTCTACCCGACTCGGGTATCTGCGTTACATCAATGATCTGCGCGTTCGACAACTTGCCTTCAATTTCAATAATCCGGCCTTCTATAAAACCCTGCTCTTCCTTGGCATATTGATACTCTGCGTTCTCGCGAAGGTCACCTTGAGCCCGCGCTTCAGCAATCGCCTGCACAATTCTAGGCCTTTCGTGCAGTTTTAGTTGGTCGAACTCTTGGCGCAGTTCATTCTCGCCATTAACTGTCATTGGAACCTTGTCCATCTTGTTATCTCTTACGTTATCTCTCCCAGAACCGGGATATTGCCGCCTTGGGTGTCACTAGTGTCGGGAAGATTTAGTGCTTTGTCCAGCTACCTACGTTGTAATTCCTGCAGGCTGTGGACTGTTCTATCTTCACCGTGTCGAAGCGCTGCGACGCTTGCGCGTCCACCTGCCATGGTCGTGGTGTAGCACACCTTGTTTTGTAACGCTGTTCGCCTAATCAAGTAGGAGTCGGCGGTCGCCTGCTTGCCCTCTGTTGTATTGACGATAAAGTCGACCTCACGATTCTTCAACATATCGACAATATGTGGCCGCCCTTCCTGAACCTTATTCACAAGCTGGACTTCCATCCCCGCTTCCTTGATCACCTTTGCACATCCCTGCGTGGCTACCAGCGCGAAACCCAATTCAACCAATCCTTTCGCAATCTCGGGCAATTGATCTTTATCGGCGTCACGGACACTCAGAAAAGCCCTGCCTTTATTGGGAATGGTGTCGCTAGCGGCAGTCTGCGCTTTACCGTAAGCCTCAGCAAAGCTTGCCCCTGCACCCATCACTTCTCCGGTAGATTTCATCTCCGGTCCAAGTATAGGGTCGACGCCCGGGAACTTGCCGAATGGGAACACAGCTTCTTTTACGCTGAAGAATTTTGGAATGATTTCTTCGGTAAACCCCTGCTTCTCGAGGGAGATACCGACCATGCACCGTGCGGCGACCTTGGCCAGACTTACCCCAATACACTTGGACACAAACGGAACCGTTCTTGAGGCACGCGGATTCACTTCCAACACAAAAATCTGATTATTTTGAACCGCCAGTTGCACGTTCATCAAACCAATGACCCCAAGTTCTAACGCCATGCGCTTTACCTGGTCTCTCATCTCTGCCTGCAATTCATCAGAGAGGCTGTAAGGCGGCAACGAACAAGCCGAATCGCCCGAATGTATGCCTGCCTGCTCTATATGCTGCATCACGGACCCAATGACGACCTGCGTGCCATCCGAGACTGCATCAATATCAACTTCAATTGCCTGATCAAGGAAGCGATCAAGCAAAATCGGAGAGTCATCTGAAACCCCGACCGCTTCTCTCATGTACGATTTCAGCTCGTCTTGGTCGTAGACGATTTCCATTGCCCGCCCACCCAAAACGTATGATGGTCGCACTACCAGGGGGAAACCTATGGTTTCCGCTGCAATCTCGGCTTCTTCCGGCGTTCTGACAGTTTTATTTGGTGGCTGGATCAGCGAAAGCTTCTCGATCAGTTTCTGGAACCTTTCGCGGTCTTCTGCTTCATCGATAGCATCCGGTGATGTACCAATGATCGGCACGCCGGCCGCCGCCAACTGGTTAGCCAGCTTTAGGGGAGTCTGGCCACCAAACTGAACGATGACGCCCTTGGGTTTCTCAAGGTCTACAACGGCCATAACGTCTTCAAACGTTAATGGTTCGAAATACAATCTGTCGGAAGTGTCGTAGTCTGTGGATACGGTTTCAGGATTGCAATTGATCATGATCGATTCGAAACCATCTTCACGCATTGCAAGTGCAGCATGAACACAGCAGTAATCAAACTCTATCCCCTGACCAATCCTGTTTGGACCGCCGCCCAATACAATAATCTTGTCGCGGTCCGATGGATTGGACTCACATTCGTCTTCGTAAGTTGAATACATGTAGGCTGTTGACGATTGAAACTCCGCAGCACAAGTATCTACGCGGCGATAAACAGGCCGAACGTTCAACCCGAGCCTGTGCTGACGAAAAAGCTCTTCTTCGCATGACAAAACTGCTGCAAGCCTTGAGTCAGAAAACCCTTTCTGCTTCAAACGGAACAACTCATCTCGCTCAATATCTTTTAGCGACCTGCCCTCAAGAGATAGTTCGCTTCGAACAAGGTCCTGCAGTTGCGCAAGGAACCACGGATCAATTCCGGTGAGCTGATAAATCTCTTCTATCTCAAAACCATGCCGCATCGAATCTGCGACGTAGCGTAAACGGTCTTCGGTAGGCCTCCTTATCTGCTGACGAAGCCGGCTCTGGCCATCTTTTTGCCCCAGGGGAATAATCGGGGTTAAACCATCGATACCGATTTCCAGACCTCGCAAAGCTTTTTGCAGTGACTCCTGAAAAGTACGGCCGATCGCCATGACCTCACCCACAGACTTCATCTGTGTGGTCAGCGTGTTGTCCGCCTGTGGAAACTTCTCAAACGTGAACCGAGGAATCTTTGTGACGATATAGTCGATAGACGGCTCAAAAGAGGCGGGTGTTACA
>JABIVN010000251.1 GCA_018667205.1 Gammaproteobacteria bacterium
ATGTTGAACAAGAGTCGTGAGGACGTCGCCTATAACTTGATCGACATTCAGGCAGAGCCATCTTTGGAATTACTTGAAGAAGTCCTGGCCATAGACGGTGTGATCAATGTTCGGGTTTTTCAGGGCTAGTGGCTGGTACTCATTCGTCAGGTTTGCGATTTCTGATCGCAAACCGGGCAGGTGACATCAGTCTTTGTTCCTTGAGCCCCAGGGCTGCAGGTTCTCCAAGAATTTTGCTGACCAGATGCTCTGCCGCAAGTCGGGCGTGTGTTGCACCCCGCGAGCCAAAAGCGGTGCAGTAATGAAGACCATCCTGAAATTCATTAATGGCTGACAGCCTGTTGAATACGTGCAATTTTTGCCAATTTGGTGCCTGGCCGACGATAGGGAACCTGTCTCTGGCAGCAGCACGGACACCATGCCAGGGTTCTACGGAAGGCTTTTCAAACTCAACCAGCTTCGTGCCGGCCTGAATTAACTGGTCAATCGAAGACCAGTTAACAGAAGCATTCGCCTCGCGCTCGTAGGTACCACTAATAATGGAGCGACCTTCGTAGGTAGGGAACACGGTGACATCGTTGTTGATGAGTTGAGTCAAGCCATTGGTCTTGACAGAGACCGCATGGCCGCCGATTGCTCTTACTTCTAGTTCATTAGGCAGCAACGTCCTGTTGAACCCGGTGGCGAGGATCAAATGGTCTGAGCTGGAGATGAGGTTGTCACCCTCAAAGCATTGCCACTGACCGTTGTGTCGGATGCTGCTTATTTGCGAGCGGGTAAAGCCGTTTATAACTGAGCGTTTAGTCTCCTCGAACGCCAGCCAGCCAGCCTGGTGCATGACCATTCTATTATCCAGAAACTCAATGATCTCATCCGGAAATTGTGCCGCAATTCGTTGTAGTCGCGTTATCTCGTTATCATTTTGGCCCCAGCGGTGCGCGCCTGTTTTGTAATAACCCGGCGCGGACTGCATATAGTGACAGGCGGCGAACGAAAACCTGTATCGGGGCTCAGAGGCAAGCGCTAGCTGGGGCATAACCGCTAGCTGGGGAATGGTCGAGGGTCCCGGGTCGCCGCCATCGATGATCTGAAATTTGATATCGCGTCGGGTTAAGGCTTCAGCGCAAAAAACCCCCGCCAGGCCTGCGCCGATGATCGTGATGGAGTGTCTACTGTCTTCGGATGGCTGCCAGGTGCCGGGTAGTTTTGCGCTCAGCATTTCGTGCTTCCTGCCGAACCCGTCGATTTTCCTTGTGATGAATCCCGCGTGTCCAAGGCCTCGCCTGACACTGCCTGCTGCGGAATAAGTAGCGACTTCTGCGCCGGTGCGGCTACGGGAAAACATTTTTCGATAGATAGCCGGTTGCCACATGGCCTCGTTCTTTGACGGCGAAAACCCGTCAAGGAACCACATGTCGACCTGCGCATCGAGATTACCGAGCGCATCGTCTATGTCTTCGAATATCAGGAGTAGGCGTACGTTGTTTGACAGCCAGATCACGTGCTGGCCGCGGTAATGAGGAGGGTACTGTGCCAGCAGGGCGTCGCGTGATGAAAATTCAAACTTGGCGAGCAGGTGGGCCAGATCCTGCTTTTTAATCGGGTGTTTCTCTATTGAAATGAAATTAAGACGACAGTCTGATGGCAGGTCACGCCACATATTTGCCGTCAGCAAACAGTTGATCCCAAAGCCGAATCCCAGTTCGCACACTGTTATCTGTGCCCCGGGTTTGGATTGCCGGGCCATCGTGCGCACGGGTTCGACGAACACGGCCTGCTTCTCCATTAGCGGCGAGTCATCATGGCCGCTCCAGTAAATGTCTTGATAAGTCTCAGAGAAAGGCGTCTCGTCATGCCATGCAAGTTCAGCGGGTTCAACGAAGTAACTGTCAGCCATCGTTAAGCTGTTTCAATCGGTCTATCAGGGTCTATGATCCATTCACTCCACGAACCGGGATACAAAGCTGGCTCCGGATAACCGGCAATGAGAAGTGCCAGCACATTATGGATAGCAGTGACGCCGGAGCCGCAGTAGCAAATCAGGGGTGAGTCTGGTGTCAGGTTCATTTTTTCAAATCGTTGCTTCAGAAGCGCCGCCGGCTTGAAGTATCCGCCTGACAGGTTGTCAGAAAATGGTGCCGAAATAGCACCAGGAATATGGCCTGCAACCGGGTCTATCGGTTCTATTTCGCCGCGATATCTGGCGCCGTCCCGGGCATCGAGAAGTGTGCTCGACGATTCCTTGATCTCGCTCGCGTTGCAGACGTTTGTTAGGGTTGGCTTCGGGGCAAAGCGACCCGGTGGGAAAGCTTCCTGAACGGCTGAAACAGGATGTTTTTTCTGAATCCAGCCATCCAGGCCGCCGTCCAGGACAAAGACGTCATCGTGCCCCAGCCAGCGGCAAAGCCACCAAAGGCGTGCGGCAAACGCGCCGTTATTCTGGTCGTAACAAATGATTCGTGTTTCCGGGTTGATTCCCCATTGTTGAAACTGGTTAGCCAAAGCCTCCTTTTCAGGCAGGGGATGCCGGCCACCAGCACCCGGTGCAGCCGCCAAATGCTGGTCGAGGTCGGCGTGTTGTGCGCCAGGTATGTGTCCCGCGTCAAAATCTATTTTACCCTGCGTCAGGTTGCCCAGGTGGGCTCGGCAGTCGAACACCATCGTGTTGCTACTACCGGTTACTGACTCCGCTGCCAGTGTTTCCGTGGAAATTAACAGGCCCATTCAACCCCCCGCAAGTTTTACAACGAAGCCGCGCTGTTCAAGCAGTGTTTTAAGGAGAGGGCGTTTGTCGCCCTGGATCAGTATATTGGCGCCTTCTATTGAGCCACCTACGCCGCATTTGCTTTTTAGCTCAGCGGCGAGTTTTTTGAGTTCCGGCGCCGCCAGTGGAACACCGGTGATAAGCGTAACGGGTTTGCCATTGCGGCCCTTGGTTTGTCGCTGGAGTCGAACGATGCCATCACCATCCGGTTGAACGGGCTGGCATTGGCATGCTTTCACAGGGTGTCTGCAATCAGGACAAAGTTGTCCGAGATCAGTTGAGTAGACGGTGCGCTGCTTGTTCATTCAGAATAAATAAAGACCGAAAGAACCTGTTCCTGTCGAACCAACAGACAGAAATGAACCAGATTAAACAGGAACCTGGCGAGTACTTCCTGTAAATCACTCGCTTCCATGTTCAGCGCCGACATTTCACCGGTTTGCGACCAGTTGAGTGCGATCCCATCAATATCGTCTTCTTCGACTTCAGCTAGTCGTTCAGTGATCGTGACGTCCAGTTTAAAAACCCAGGGGCCTTCTGGGCCATACTCCAGCACCAACTGTTCCAGGGATTGTGCTTCGTCAAAGAAGACACCCATGAGCAAGGCGTACAGCAACACTCTCATTTCAGAGTCTATGCCTTCGCTTGGCATACAAGGGAAATTGTCCGCAGGGTTTTCGTCAATTTCCAGTGACAATACCTGTTCCTCGACGCCAAGCAGCATAATGTCAGGCATTGTGTGGGAGCCTCCTAGGCGGGTGACACCTCGTCCGCCTGCAATCCCTTGTCGCCGTCAGTGACGACGAATGAAACTCGTTGTCCTTCTTCTATAGCGCGACGTCCCGAGCCTTCAATATTGCGGAAGTGAACAAAGACGTCATCGCCAGCATCACGGGTGATAAATCCGTAGCCTTTTCGAACGTTGAACCATTTTACCGTACCTGTCTCACGGTCTGATGAGGCGTAGCGTCTTTCACCACCACCATCATCATCATCATAATCACGGTCATGTTGATGTTCAGGGTCGCTGGAGCTTTCGCCGCCAACGAACTGCGAGGCAAGAGATGTGACAATAAACAGAAGAAGCAGGCCGAGTTCGGGCATGGCGCCAGGAATATTGATGCTACCGGATTGGATTAATTCATTGATCGCGTAAGCAATAAGACCAATGACAATGGAGATGGTTATTTTTTTTATAATGGGCATGATGATCTTGGGGTTAGGTTTAGAGCGCACATCATACTGATTCACGGTGGGAAGGGAAATGTGAAGACCTTCGGCTGTGGCATGAAAGAGATCCGTAACGGGCGCCAGAGGGGTGTTATTGCAGGAAATGTCTTGGCCCGTGGTGTATTTAGAGCCGCCAGTTAAGTGTTAGCGCATGCGACTCAAAGCACTTAAGGGATGGCGTTCAGTATTTTTCGGTACCTGGAGACGGTTTCAGAAAGGCCTATCGACAGCGCATCGGTAATAATTGCGTGGCCTATAGAGACTTCTGCTACGTCAGGAACCTCACGGCAGAACCTGGCGAGATTATCTTGGTTCAGGTCATGCCCGGCGTTGATACCGAGTCCAAGCGATACTGCCAGAGTCCCGGCGTCTGTGAAGGTCCGCAGGATGCTATCTACAGCTGGCGAGTTGTACTGGTCGGCATAGGGTCCGGTATAAAACTCAATGCGATCCGTGCCCAGGTGACTTGCCAGTCTGAGTTGCTCATGGTCCGGGTCCATAAAGCAGCAGACCCGGATATTGTCTGCCTTGAGTTTTTGGACAAGCGGTTTCAGGCGATTGGATTCTCCGATGAGATTCCATCCATGATCTGACGTCAGCTGGTTCGGGTCATCAGGTACCAGCGTGCACTGGTCAGGTTTTACCGCGTCAACCAAGGCCATAAAACCGGGATAGCCGTTTTCTTCTTGTCCCGCGTAAGGATTACCTTCGATGTTGAACTCGATGTTCGAGTAGTTAGGCCGGGCAAGCAACTCCGCAAGGTCGTAGACATCGGAAGGGCGGATATG
>JABIVN010000026.1 GCA_018667205.1 Gammaproteobacteria bacterium
ACAGAAGATTGCTTCGAAAATGGGCACATCACTCTCCGGAAAATATTCTTCATCGGCTTCATTTGGTTGAGGCAGAGCTGGCAGCACATCAGGGCAAGCAATCGAAGGCAATTAAGCATTTCGAGCTCGCGATCCGTTTCGCTCAAGAAAACGGCTATATGAATGACCTTGCCCTAGCCAATGAACGCACTGGCGAATTCTACCAATCGTCAGGCAAGCCTGGCATCGCCAGGTACTTCCTTGCAAACGCAATAAAAAACTACAAGCGATGGGGAGCGAATAACAAAGTCAGGCACTTACAGAACCTGTATCCAGAATTGTATGAATCCGAATTCAGCCAGCCGCAAAAAGGCGAAAGTTTTCTGTACGGCGACGCCAGTCTGATTGATATCGACACAGTCATGAAAGCCTCACAAGTCCTGGCCGGTGAAGTCGTGCTGGAAAACCTCTTAAAAAAACTAATGCAGGTTGCTTTGACCAGCACAGGTGCGAACAAAGCCAGCCTGGTAATTAATACCGAAGATCGGCTGAATGTAGCAATTACGACGTCGACCCACGAAGACGGCAACGACTTTCGATTCGAAAGCGTGCCTGTCAATAAATCTAACGACATCCCCGTTTCCGTTATTCTATACACATCAAGGACCAAAGAAGAGCTAACGCTTAACGATGCGGTCAACGAAGGCATTTTCACCCAGGATAAATACATCCTTCGAGAATCGCCAAAATCAATTCTCTGTGTTCCCGTCGTAAGTCAGTCACAACTAACAGCGATTCTTTACCTAGAAAACTCTCACAGTACCAATGCATTTAACAAAAACAGGGTAGCGCTGCTGAAATTACTGGCATCGCAGTCCGGGATAGCCATTGAAAATTCAAAGCTTTACCAACAGTTAAATGATTCCAAAAACAAATATCTGTCCCTCTACCAAAATGCGGTTGAGGGTATTTTCGAAGTCAACGGGACAGGCAACCTTACCAACCTTAATCTGGCTGCGGCAGCCTTGCTAGGTTACGACCTCGCCATTGTAAATCAGTCCAACATAGGACCTGATATTAGCTCCGCGTTCGTCAACCCGGAAGACTTCAAAGCATTCCAAAAGAAGCTTACCAAACAAGATCGTGTGAGCAATTATGAAACCCAGATCGTCACCCGAGAAGGCCTGAAGATCTGGGTAGAACTCTCAGGTAAAATAGTGGTTGATAAGGTGTCAGACGAGTACAAAATTGAAGGCGCTATCGTCGACATTTCGGAGCGAAAACTAAGAGAAACTGCGGAACAGGCAAGGATCAGCGCCGAGTCAGCCACAGAAACGAAAAGCCAGTTTCTGGCAAACATGAGTCATGAAATAAGGACTCCCATGAACGCGATCATTGGATACACTGACCTGACCTTAGCCACCGGGCTCACGCTAGAACAATCGGAGCACCTGAACACAATTAAAAGCGCTTCAAGCCATCTACTACGTATTGTCAACGATATTCTTGACCTCTCACGGCTGGAATCCGGAAAGTTTACTCTGGAGCAGGTCGAATTCAGACTATCCATGGTTTTCAGGGATCTGAGTAATCTGATGAGCCTAGCGGCCGATGAGAAAAGAATTAGCCTTAATCTGCCCTCCTTCGACGATGACAAGGAACCCACCCTAATCGGAGACCCTATACGCCTCGCTCAGGTCCTGATCAACCTGGTGGGAAACGCGATCAAGTTTACTAAGACAGGCAGTATTAATGTCACCTGGTCGGAAGAAAAAGTCTCCGAAGGTTCTATTCGACTGAATTTTCGAATCAAGGACTCAGGTCGAGGTATTGAGAGCGCTAACCTCAATACTATCTTTGAACCTTTTGCCCAGGGCGACCTGGCACCAGGTGACGCAGGCACCGGGCTCGGCTTGTCTATCAGCCGTCAACTTGCTCAGACGATGGGGGGCGAACTGGCCGCGAACAGCAAGCTCGGGAAAGGTAGCACCTTCTACTTTTCCGCAATTGTCCAGAAGTTGCCTGCGAGCCACATCCATGCAATCGCGCCAACCTCCCAAGTCACGTTGACGACGGATGCTGAGGTGCTTTTGGTCGAGGACAATCTAATTAATCAAAAGCTCACCTGTCTGATGCTCGAAAAACGAGGTTTTAGAGTGACCGTGACGGGTAATGGAAAAGAAGCACTGGAAGCACTTGCCAAACAAAGTTACGCGGTTGTACTAATGGATATTCGAATGCCAGTGCTGGACGGCTTGGAAACCATAAAACGTATTCGCATGAACCCTGCAATCCGCTCTAATCTTGTCATCGCGATCTCGGCTGGCGTTCTTGAGGCAGAGGAAAATCTAGCACTGGACGCAGGGTTTGATCACTTCCTAACCAAACCGATAGATTTCAACGCCTTGCAGAATATCCTCTTTGATAAACAGTCCATTCAACCTGTTACCGGGAAAGAAAAACAGCAAACCAAGACAGAGACTTTTATTTCGAGCGTTGATTTTAGTAACGCAATAGAACGGTTAGGCGGTGACCTGGAGTTTTTCCACACACTCACTGACGACTACGTTGATATTTATGAAAATGCCGATGAAACATTCGCAGACTTCCTGACGATCCAGGATCTTGAACAGGCTGAACGGCTCGCGCATAACATTGCAGGGTTGGCAGGCACATTCGGCGCCGAAAAATTAATGCTGATCGCAAGAAAAGTAGAACAGGAACTGAGGGACAACGAACTTTCCCAGGAAAGCATCACGGCCTTCACACAAGAGCTAGGGAATTTAATTACCGCCATCAAAGACTTCAAAAAATTTCATGAACGCAGCACGCCAGCGACATAAGCCCTTAGCCAAACAATAAAAGCCCTTAGCCAAACAGTAATGCCTTTAGAGGTTTACCACATCCAACGGCTTAATCTGCTTCCGCTGTTTTTCTTCCAGCCCTGAGAAGTCAAACAGTCCCCGGTCGGCAAGATGCGATGGCACAACGTCGGTCATCGCTCGATATATTGACGCCAGTCTTCCGGGATGAAGCGTGTCCCACTCCTGAAGCATATCCTTAATAACCTGACGCTGCAGGTTGTCCTGCGACCCACATAGATTACAAGGAATGATTGGCATCGCTTTAAGCTCGGCATATCGCTCAATGTCTTTCTCACGACAGTAGGCTAAGGGCCTGATAACCATATTCTGTCCATCATCACTTAGCAGTTTGGCTGGCATTGTTTTCAACTTGCCACCATGAAACAGGTTCAAAAATAGCGTTTCGATCATGTCATCTCGGTGGTGGCCAAGCGCTATCTTTGTATAGCCATTCTGCTTAGCGAATTTATATAAAATACCGCAACGGAATCGTGAGAACCAGCCACAGTAGGTCTTTCCTTCGGCCACCATGTCAGTCACCAGCGAATAGGTATCTTCTTCCAATATCCTGTAATCAACCCCAAGCTGTTCGAAATATCGCGGCAGAACTTCCTCAGGAAAACCGGGCTGTTTCTGGTCAAGGTTCACCGCTAGCAACTCGAAATTAATCGGTGCGTGATCTCTCAGACTCAGTAAGATATCCAACATGGTCAAGGAATCCTTACCACCGGAGATACAAACCATGATGCGGTCGCCATCTTGGATCATATTGAAATCTGCAATCGCTTTTCCGGTTTCGTGGCGAAGCTTCTTGTTCACCTTGTTGAGTTCCAATCTTAAGTCAGCCATCAGAATATTCTACACGTTGCTCGGAAGCAGCATTCTACACGGAACCACATTTCATAAGAAACTTATGGCTGGCGCACTGGCCTGCGTTTTAACGGCACACTTGGAGGCTGGGGTTGTTCTTCTCTATCATCATGTGGATGAAGACACGCCCGCAATTACCAGCATTGCACCCGATCAGTTCAACCGGCACCTGGACATCATCGAAGCGGAAGGCTTCACGGTCCTACCCCTCGATGAGCTGGTCAAAAGGTCTATGGCCACTTCGAACGGGTCTGAAAAGAGTGATGAGAAGATCGTTGCCATCACATTTGACGATGCCTACCGCAGCATCTATACCACCGCATTTCCCAATCTTCAGGCAAGAAGCTGGCCTTTCACTATTTTTGTCGCGACCAATCTAATAGAGGCTAAAAACCCTCACTATCTGACGTGGGCACAGCTAACCGAAATGTCCATGCACGGCGCCACGATCGCGAATCACACCAGCAGTCACACCCATATGATCAGGCGTCTTGAGACAGAAACGACAGACCAATGGAAAGGTCGGATGACAAAAGAACTGTTAACGGCGAAACGGCTTTTGGTGAAACACGGTCTGGATTCCAATCTGTTTGCTTACCCCTATGGCGAGTATGATGAAGAAACCCTAAACCTAGTGGCTGACTTGAAAATGATCGGTTTTGGGCAGCAAAGCGGAGCAATTGGGCCGCATTCAAACCCCCTGCTGTTGCCTCGCTATCCGCTTGCGGGTATTTATGTCGGTGAAACCGCTTTCAGAGATAAGCTTCGCAGCCTGCCGTTACCTGTCCTGCACCCAGAGGTCGAGCCCACGGTGTCAGATAACCTTAAACCGGTCCTGGAACTGTCCTTCTTAGAAGACACCATAAACCTGTCACGACTCACCTGTTACGGACCTGGTGGGCTGATGGCATTATCGGAAACACACTCGTTGAAGGTCTTGGCGACGCCGACCAAAGCCGTATCGGTCGGCAGAACACGGTATAATTGCACCTTGCCAAAAGCAAACCGGTTTTACTGGTTCTCACAATTATGGATCAGAAAAGAAAACGACGGCTCTTGGTATGACGAACCGTAATGGCAAACCCCTGTAACCCTGAAGCTAACCGTGAATGAACGCTAGTCGCTAGGCAAGTTCTCGTAGGACACTGGCGGGAGGTGTGTCAACAACCCTACGGGTGGCAAAGGTCCCAACGGCACCAATCAGGACCGTTCCCGCAACCGGACCCAACACCCAAAGTTCATGGTTCATTTCATAATCCAACTCGAAAATTTCTGTTTGCAGCATAAAAACAGTGATTTCGGCCCCAACAGTCGCCAGAATACCGGCGAAAAAACCCAGCGCGCAGAACTCGATCGCCAAACTGCCCAATATCAGCCTTCTGCTAGCGCCCAGCGTCCGCAGGATTGCGTGTTGTTTCATTCGTTCATCCATTGATGCTTGGATACTGGCCAGCAGGACAAGCCCACCAGAACCGATGATCAGTACCAACACCAGCTCAATCGCCAAAGTGACCTGGCTTATGATTCGCTGTACCTGTTCGATCAGGGCATCAATCTCAATGACGGTCATTGTCGGGTGAGCTTTTAGTAAGTCGTTAAGAAAGAGCTTCTGCTCTTTCTGAAGATTAAAGCTCGTCATAAAAGTCGATGGGAAATCCTCGAGGGTTCCCGGCGCAAAGATTATGTAGAAGTTCGGTTGCATGTTGTCCCAGGCAACCGTTCTGATGCTCGCAATTCGTGTTTCTACTTCCCTGCCTTGAATCGTGAACACCAATTCGTCGCCAACTTTTAGTTGGTTACGGGAAGCAAGATCTTTTTCCAGCGAGACCAGCGCGGGCCCTAAGTAATTCTCGTCCCACCATTCCCCTGCTATAACAATGTTGTCATCGGGCAGCACACCGGACCAGGTCAGGTTTCTCCCTGAGCTCGACCCCGGCGCTTCCCTTCCCGAATGCTGAAGACGCTTGTCCCTATCAGAGGCTGATTCTCCATTCACGCTGCTGACTCGACCCCGGATCATCGGGTACAGCGGTTGACTGTCGACCCCGTTTTCTGCAAGCAACCTCTTAATTGGCTGGACATCCTCCTGCGTAATATTAATGGCGAAATGGTTAGGCGCATCCGCTGGGATTTGAGATTGCCACTCGGTAATAAGTGCCGTTCTAACCAAGTACAATATCAGGAGCAGCATGATTGCCAGTCCGAAAACCAGTATCTGCATGGTATTTTCCTGTCCGCGTCTCTGCATACCTGCCAGCGCCAATCGCCAGGCACTACCCGCTTGCATACCCAAAACTCGGCCGCTGCGAAGCAGCAGAAACGCAACGCCAAACAGCAGTACTAACGATATTACGGCGCCACTGAAAATCATTACTGTTAGCTTCAGATCCTGTGAATACCACCACATAAGGCCAAGCGTTCCTAAAACGGCGAAACTATAGGTCATCATGCCTGCAGCACCGGCGTCACCGAGATCGCGGCGAATGACCCTAACCGGATCAATTGAACGAAGTTTGAGCAGCGGCGGCAACGCAAAACTTAAGAGACAGATAAAACCCGTAACCAGTCCCAGCAACACCGGACGCATCGAAGGCTCTGGCAGTTCTATCGGAATATAGGGCGCTAGAATTTTCGCCACCCCCATCTGCATGCCATAGCCAATCGCCGCACCAAAGAGGGTTGCTGTAGAACCAAGCGTGACAAAGATAGTGATAAAAATCATGTCCACAGAGCGTGGCGTCGCTCCAAGCGTTTTCATAATAGCGACATGATCATAGTGCCTAAGGCTGTATCGCTGCGCAGCAAGGGCTATAGCAACACCAGCGAGCACGACTCCCAGCAAGCTACCCAGCAAAAGAAAACGTTCTCCGCGGTCAAGCGCGTTACCTATTCCCTCGGCACCTTCCTTCACCCCAAAAATCCGTGCCTCGAGGCCCAGTCTTGGCTTCACCCACGCTTCAAAATCCGCGAGACTTTTTCGATCGCCCGCAAACAGATATCGATAAGTCAGACGACTTCCCGGTTGAACCACTTCCGTCGCCGGAACATCAGCCATATTCATTAACACCCGCGGTCCGGCACTACTAAAGCCGCCCCCCCTATCAGGTTCTTTTATCAGCACACGGGTAACAGGAATACTAAAGGCTCCCACGTCCAACAGATCCCCGGGCGCTATATCAAGGGATGAAAATAATCGGCTTTCAATCCAGACCTCCCCGGGCGCGGGACCCTCATCGACCGGTGCCCCTCTGACAAAGGGTTGATCTCCGGCAATCAGTTTCCCACGCAGCGGATAATACCGGTCCACTGCTTTTACCGAGGTAAACTGCGCCCTCTCCTCAGAAAAAACCATCGAAAGGAAACCTAGCGTTTCAGAGGTTCTGAGCCCAAGAGATGTCGCGTAGCTAACAATGTCGACATCTATAGGTTGGTCAGAGGAAATCACCTTGTCAGCGGCAAGAAAGGTCGCAGACTGCGTTAACAGCGCCTGTTGCAATCGATCCACAAAAAGCGACACCGTGGTCACTGAACCCACTGCAATCACGAGTGATGCCAGCAGGAGCGTCAACTCGCCTGCACGCCAGTCACGCCAAAGCAGTTTCAGCGCCAAAGAAATTAGTTTCACGAATTAACCACCAAGACTTGAGACCGCTTCAACTAGGCCTGGCGGCTCAACGAGTTCACCGGATGCTATATGGATACTGCGTTCACAGCGGTCTGCAAGGCGGCTGTCATGGGTAACCAACACCAGTGTCGTACCAAATTCAGCATTGAGTTCGAAGATTAGGTCAATAATGTGCTGACCAGTCGTGGTATCCAGGTTTCCTGTTGGCTCATCTGCGAACAAAATCTCAACGGAAGACGCGAATGCTCGCGCTATTGCGACCCGCTGTTGTTCACCACCCGAGAGTTGCCGAGGGTAATGATTCATTCTGTGACTAAGCCCAACTCTATCCAGTAATTCATGAGCTTTCGCCTGGGCATCAGAATCTCCCCTAAGCTCCGCGGGCAACATCACGTTTTCTATCGCGCTCAGGCTCGCCAACAATTGAAAAGACTGGAACACAAATCCCACTAGTTCGGAACGAACTTTTGCTCTTTGATCCTCGTCGAGGGAGGTGATTTCGCTGTCACCCAACGTTATCTTGCCAAGACTAGGAGTATCAAGACCTGCCAGCAGACTTAACAGGGTGGTTTTACCTGAACCGGACGCTCCAACGATGGCAACCGACTCGGA
>JABIVN010000252.1 GCA_018667205.1 Gammaproteobacteria bacterium
AGAGTATGCGTTTTTTGAACAAGACGATCCGGACCTCTCGAAGCGCTAACAAAGATTAGTTCAATAGGGCGTAGTAGCTCTCGATAACCAAATCTGCTTCTTGCAGGTCTTCTGGTGATGTGTATGGACTTTCAATGGCTACAACCGTCATGCCCGCGGCTTTGGCTGACAGAACCCCATTGCGAGAGTCCTCAAAAGCGACAATATCTTCTGCTTTGATACCCATTCTGCGCGCGCACAGCAAGAATATATCGGGTTCCGGTTTGCTCTTGTGGAGTTCCGTGTCATCACCACAGACTATCTCATTGAACACTGCGCGCCAGTCTCTGTGGCTGATTTTCAGGTCGCATAGATGGCGGTGCGAACTGGTCGCAATTCCCGTCGGAATGTTTACTGAATAAAGGTGGTGAAGATAGTCTCCCGCGCCGGGTATTTCTTTGGCTTCAGGGAACAGTGCTTTTAGGTAGGACTCTCTGGCGGTCAGAAATTCATCTGCGGTCATCGGTAAGTCGAACTCATCGACAGTCAATTGGGCGCTGCGGATCGAATCTCCACCCATGACTTTGCGTTTCAGTTCCATGGTGTAGGTGTGTCCATGGGGGTCAAGAACCTTTTGTGCAGCGTCGGTGTAAAGCGGTTCTGTATCCAGCAGTGTGCCATCTAGATCAAAGACGATGGCTGCGGGATCTATAGGAAGGGTGTTCATAAACTGTCCAGGTATTCTTTAGCCATTGACTCTATTAGTTCGTGAGGAACGATTCCCTCACTGTCGGTCATTTTCTCGACAGCATTTTGTGCAAGGTTGGTAAGGTTAAAGAGCTCAAGTTGGTCTAGAACCAGTAGATGATTTTGTTCAACGACAAGGTAAGTTAGTAGAAAACTTAACGCTTCCTCCTTGGTCATTCGATCTTTTTTCTGGGCCATCTGG
The DNA here is from genome assembly GCA_018667205.1 of Gammaproteobacteria bacterium. Classification (GTDB taxonomy): domain Bacteria; phylum Pseudomonadota; class Gammaproteobacteria; order Pseudomonadales; family Azotimanducaceae; genus UBA9659. Next base: position 929 of record JABIVN010000252.1, read on the forward strand.
ATGGTCGAATCATACTCCGATCGTAAATAGTCGCAGGAAGCATTTGTCTAGGCAAGGCTGATGCAAGAAAAAAAGTGAAGTCTGTAGTGTGCTGTCCCCCGGCAGCAGACCGGTTACATGGCCGGTCGATCACCACAGACTTCATTCCCCCAAGCCCGTTATCGTTAAGTTCCACGCTTTATCAAAAGGGTTCACCCAGAGAAAAATTGTGTTTTTGGGGTCCGTTTGAATACGCCGTCGAAAGGCTTCTCCAAAGATGGGTAGAAAGGCGGATCGGCGATGGTTTACCATTGCGAATCGAAATGGGTTGTCGAAACAGAGAGGTAAACGGTTTCATGATCGAAGTAAGTCATCTGACAAAGTACTACGGTGACGTTGCCGCGCTAGAAGACCTGACATTTAAACTGGTACCCGGCGAAATCCTAGGGTTCCTTGGCCCGAATGGTGCCGGTAAGTCTACCGCGATGAAAATGCTGACAGGGTTTCTTCGGCCCTCGAGTGGTGAGGTGCGAATCTGGGGTAGCAATATGTGGCAAGACAGCCTTGTCGCTCAGCGTCATATCGGCTATCTCCCGGAAGGTGCACCCGCTTACGAAGAGATGACGCCGCTTGGATTCCTGCAGTTTATTGCAGATGCAAGGGGGCTAACCGGCGTTGAACGGGCCAACCGTCTGGAGCAGACGATTACTGTCATGTCCCTGCAGGAGGTTCTTGGTCAGCGAATTGAAACGCTGTCAAAGGGGTTTAAAAGGCGTGTTGGGCTTGCACAAGCAATCCTGCACGACCCGGATGTCTTGATTCTGGATGAGCCCACGGACGGGCTTGACCCAAACCAAAAACACCAGGTTCGTAAGATGATCAAAGGTCTCTCTGCTGACAAGATCGTTATTGTATCCACGCATAACCTTGAAGAAGTCACCGCTGTTTGTAACCGCGCCATGGTGCTCGCGAAAGGGCGCGTCGTCTCGGATGGAACGCCCGAATCACTCATGGCGATGAGTCCGTATCATGGCGCTGTGACGCTCAAATCCTCGTCAGCATCACTTGCTGAAATTGCCGAGGTGGTCGGATCGATCACAGGGGTAAAAGAGGCTGTCCCTATAGCGGGCGGTATCACCATTTTCCCTGAGAATATCGACAACACGCTCTTCACAAAGGTACTTGAAGTCTCCTTGGCGAAGGGTTGGAAAGTGGACTCACTGTACGTCGAGTCAGGCAGGCTTGATGAAGTCTTCAGGTCTTTGACCGAAGGGGAATCACAATGAATTTCGCAGTAATTATGAAGCGTGAATTGCACGGATACTTCGCGACACCGATTGCCTACGTCTTCATCGCAATCTTTCTGGTGCTATCGGGGGTGTTTACCTTTTACCTGGGTAATTTTTATGAACGGCAGCAGGCTGATCTGATTCCATTTTTTAGTTTTCACCCCTGGCTTTACCTGTTCCTGATCCCCGCTATTTCAATGAGGCTTTGGTCGGAGGAGCGAAAGAGCGGCACGCTGGAATTGCTGATGACATTACCGCTGTCGCGTTTAGACATTGTTGTCGGTAAATTTTTGGCGGCGTGGGTGTTTGCTGGGATTGCACTCGCACTAACGTTTCCAATCTGGATAACCGTGAATTATTTGGGTGACCCTGATAATGGCATTATTGTCGCGAGCTATCTTGGTAGCTGGATGATGGCCGGTGGTTTTCTGGCAATAGGTTCGTGCATGTCTGCCATTACCAAAAGTCAGGTGATCGCCTTTGTGCTTTGTGGTTTTGTATCTCTACTGTTTGTGATGGCAGGGTTCCCGCTAGTGCTGGACCTGGTCAAGGGCTGGCTGCCACTGACGCTAATCGACATGGTCGCTAGCCTGAGTTTCTTGACGCACTTTAATGCTGTGTCGAGAGGTGTCTTTAGTCTACTGGACTTTCTTTACTTTACTTCGGTTATTGTGGTCTGGCTTGGTGCAACTTCCATTGTTTTAGACCTGAAAAAGGGAGGCTGAGATGAGCAGGTATTTTTCTCTTTTAGGGTTGGTCGCGGCTTTCTTTTTGTTTACGTTAGTGAATAACCTGATGCTTGGTTCTGTGCGGTTAGATCTGACAGAAAACGGTTTGTATTCGGTCTCCGATGGCACCAGAGAGGTCATTGCTGACCTGGAAGAACCCGTTAACCTGTATTTCTTCTTTTCAGAAAAAGCATCAAAAGATCTGACGGCATTGCGGGCTTATTCTCAGCGTGTGCGGGAAATGCTAGAGGAATACCAGTTGCTTGCCGGGTCAAAAATAAACCTGCACATTGTTGACCCCGAACCGTTTTCTGAAGAGGAAGATCAGGCCGCCGAATTCGGGCTCCAGAGTGTTCCCGTTAATCAGGCTGGAGAGGCCTTGTATTTTGGTCTGGCTGGTACTAACGCCTTAGATGGGCAGGTGGTCCTGCCATTTTTTCAGCCTGATCGTGAAGCTTTTCTTGAATACGAACTGACAAAACTCATTTATAATCTGTCGGTTGTCGAAAAACCCAGAGTCGCACTTTATTCTGAGCTTAAGGTCGAGCAAAGCGTTGATCCCAGAAGTTTTCAGCCGACGCCGGGCTGGGTGTTTATGGATCAGTTAAAAGAACTGTTTCAGATAGAAAAGATTGATGAGCTGTCCCTCAGCGCCATAGGTACCGCTGAGCTATTGCTTTTGATTCACCCGGGGACACTTGAGGACGCAGCGCTTTACGCTGTTGACCAGCATGTGATGTCCGGCGGGAAACTC
>JABIVN010000253.1 GCA_018667205.1 Gammaproteobacteria bacterium
CTAGTATGAACGACTATCCAGGCCTGATTGAACTTAAAAACACGGGTAAGACGCGAGATGTAAACCAGCACTGGCATTCCGATATGACCTACAACCCAGCGCCGCCAAAACTCACCATGCTATATGCGTTGGAAGCACCAGAGATCGGCGGAGATACAGCTTTCGCTAATCAGATCATCGCCTACAACGAGCTATCCGAGGGGCTTAAAAGTACGCTGGCTAATTTAACCGCAGTACATAGCGCCGCCGGCCTTGCGGCCCTCTTTAAAGCGGACTCATCTGAGATACCGCGAGCGAGCCACCCGGTTATTCGACGCCACGATGAAACCGGTGAAAAAGCCCTGTATGTCTGTCGCGCTTTCACACAAAGATTTGACGGGTGGAGTCGAAGCGAAAGCCAGGGGCTGCTTGAAACACTGTTTAAACAAAGCGCAAGACCAGAGTATCAGGCTCGACATCGCTGGCAACCGGGTGATCTGCTTATGTGGGATAACCGCGCGGTGATGCACTATGCTGTCCATGATCACGGCGACGCGCCACGATTAATACACCGGCTTCAGGTCCAGGGTCTTGTTCCAGTGTAACCACGCTGTAGGTCGCTGCTTCACTCATTCCTAGTCACCCTAACGCCAAATCCGGCCACAGGCTCCAACCCCGCATTCACAGGACGAGCCGTTTCCTGAAATGCCTGTCGAACTTTTATGCGACGAGCAAGACACCGTACCGAACACCTTAGCGTTTAGGTTGCCGCCCCTCAATATAGTCGTCTATCAGTTCGTGGTAACGACGGATGCGCTTTTCCTGATTCGATAGATAGACACCTTTAAAGCCCCGCGACCTGAACCCTCTTTGCTGGGTTACAAATACTCGCACATCATCTTCAATTCCAGGGCCGATTGACACTGCTCCACCATACTCAAGCATCGTCAACTCTGCACCAGCACTGGTATTCGCGCCCTTTCTAGCATTAACATTCTGCACCGAGGCCGGACTCGCATACCACCAGTTATCAAACAGGCACTGTTCTGGATCACTTCTATGGGGTCTGGCACGCAGAAAATGAAACCCGTCTGACCAAAGAGATACCGCAAAATTGGGAAATAGTGTGTAGTGAAACGCGTCCGTAAACTGCTCATCAGGAATTTTGTCGTAATGCGTGAATCCGCGCTCCGGCCCAAGACGGCGTTTCGCCTGCTGCAACGCTTCACGGGTTGCCTCGGGCCTGCCTTTGAAATCGGAGGGGTCTATTTCCCAATAACGCAACTCGCTCGCAAGCGGGTCGATAATGTTACCTTGCTCATCTGTCTGACCAACGCCAAAGCCACCTTTCATCACCATTCGGTTATGACCTTCATCCGAAAGGTCAAACCGTGTTTCTTTGAAATAGGTATCAATGTTCCCGCGGATGGCTTTTCTGTCGGTATCAGGCGTCGCACCCTGATGGACAGTCGGCACGTGGTAAGACTCATTAAAGTTATCCAGTACTACTTTCCAGTTACAGGGCAGCCACATGGAATTTGCCATTGTTCGCTGCCAGGTATCAATGTTTCGTACTTCCCAATCGTCCCAGATGGGGCCAAGAAAAGCTTTCAGGCTGGCGCAGTCCGGATCCATATTGACCCAGATAAAACCTGCGAACGTCTCACAACGCACTTCTTCCAAAGTCACTTTGTTGCAGGGGTTACCTTCGGGGAAGTCTTCTTTGTCGGGTGCAAAGTTGAGCGTACCATCGGGCAGGAAGGCCCAACTATGATACTTACAGACGAAACGTCTAAGAACGGTTCCTTTGGCTTCTGAGACCAACGGATTGCCACGGTGCTGGCAAACGTTATAGAACGCCTTAACGCCACCGTCTTTTTGCCTGACCATCAGAATTTCTTCGGATCCGACTTCTTCCATTTGCCAATCGCCTGGCTCGGGTAGCTCAGCTTCTCTGCCAAGAAGCAACCAAACCTTGGTCCACATCCCGTCCCATTCCTGTTCAAAGAACTTTTCAGAAGTGTAACGGTACCCAGGGATCGTATGTCCTCTTGTTTCCTGCTCGGGCCAACTTTTAACTTCTCTTAATTCCGACATTGCTCCTCCTTTAGTTTTTGGCGTCACATCGTTGAATTATAACCGCTAGGGTAAAGGTGTCACCAGTGTATCTACCTGCATGGATTGGGCACCCACAGAGCCCGCGATCTCATTCGGTATCAATAAGGTCAAACTGTAGTATGCAATCTTCCATTTGCCGTTTTCCTTGACGATGACACCCGTACCTCGGCATTTTCCAAGAGAAACGTTCGTTAGGATCTCGTCAAACCAGACAACCTCAAGGCCTGAAACAGCCTCAAGATTTCGGCTCAGAACGAGATAACGCCAGCCCCGACCTGCAGAAAACGCTGGGCGAGCGTAATTTTTGAACTCTTCAACTGACCAGCGCTCTGCTGCGTCAGTGCCTAAAAAGTGTCCGTTAGATGAAAAATGTGCGAAATAAGCATCAAAGTCGGAATTTGCAGCGGCCGAATGAAATCCATCCAGCAGTTCATCAATCGACTGATTGCCTGCTTTTAATTCAGCACCAAAAGCCAGCAGTGAGATTAACAGGATCGATAGTTTTTTCATTTTTCCTCGATATATCAGCTCAACTGACGGCAATAGCGGTTGCTTTTGCAACTCGACGAGCGTCGCGCCGCGCGATAGTGGCCCTCATCCGCTCGTGCCGTGCTGCGGTAATAGGATAATTCCACACGATTGCGGCTGCTATAAAAAACAAAATTGCCGGAGGAATAGTGAAAAGGAGCCGGAGCCCAAGCATATGCTCCTCACTATTACCGGCACCAAGCTGAGGATCAAACCCGATTATTCCCAGAACATTCAGTGCAATCCAACCACCCACCGCCGCGGACATCTTCGCGGTAAATGACCAGGTTGCAAAAAAGGATGCACTACGGTTGTCCCCACTCATCATCGTATCCAGGTCTATAACGTCAGCTTTCATTGAGTTAGGTAGCGCAGCAAAGGCCCCCCCGGCGAACCCAGAGACCATTGATATAGGAATCATCCACCAGAAGTCACCCCAGCCATGGAAAATATAAAGCGGATGCGCACACCCAATCAGCATAAAACTAGCGGCATAGGCACGATGCTTACCAATCTGGTTAGACAACCACACCCAAAATGGAATGCCTATTAGGTTAAAAGTATAAAAAAAGCCCAGCATCACTACTGTCATCTTTGGCGCGCCAAGCACATAGCCGACAAAAAAAGCGTACAGCGGAGTCGTAATGTTAAATGCCGTCGAGCCTATCATCAGGGCAGCAATCAGCCGCTTAAACGGACCATTACGCCACATCAGCCGAAAGCCCTTGGCAATAGGCGTCGTCGAACTAACGTAGTTACGCGTTTCAGGCACCTGCGTGACCGTGACCAAGACACATAACGGCAGCAGGATGACCATCATGACGCCCAGGATAGTCATCACGGCTTCGTCGCCGCCATAGTTAAACAACACAAGAAACAAAATCGGGACACCCTGTGCGGCTATGTTTCCCACGATACCTATCGCCGACCGCCAACCGGTTATTCGCGATCTTTCGCTGTAATCGTCTGAAAGCTCCGCTGCCCACGAGTAGTAGGGAATCAAGATCATCGTTAAGGCCAAATACAGACCCATAATGCACGCAAATAAATAACCCGCGCCCACCTTACCCGTCGGTAAAAACAGAAAATAAAAGCTCAAGGTAAGGATCGGCATGCCCACAACAATCCATGGTCTTCGTCTGCCCCATCGAGTGCGGGTTCGATCACTCCAATAACCCACCAATGGGTCTGTAAAAACATCCATGACCCGGGCGAGCAGCAACATGTTGCCCAGCAGGATCAGGCTAATGCCCATTTCAGAGGTGTAATAGTTGGGTACAAAAATAAGAACGGGCGTCAACGCGAAATGGAGCGGCATATCCGTGACGCCGTAACAGAACAGTTTGAAGCGAGATAAACGTTGCGTTGGCTCAGTCATGTCACCAGATTACACTATTTCCAACGCCTGGATCATTAAGTATCAACAACAAAAATACACTTGTGTGTCACGGCTGCTTGCAGCATATTTAAAGGCCTAGCGCTGGCGTCCTCTCAACCTTGATGCGCAAAATCCTTATCAGGAAAACCAGTGTTTAGACCCAGCGGCCTCAACCTTTACCTTCTAGCCAACAGCAGCTGGTTTCTAGCCTTTGGTATTCAGATGGTGGTCTTTGCCTGGCTGATCACCATTCAGCTCAATGAATCACCAACCCGGGTCGGCGTCGCCCAAATGGCCCTGCTACTGCCTTCCCTGGTGTTCATCTTGGTAGGCGGCAGCCTTGCTGATCGGTATGGTGGCCGATTAATTGCCATCATAGGTCAATCCGCAGCGGCACTCGGACCAATAGGGTTAACGCTGATTATTGTTTCAGGCCATCTAAGTTTCCAGACCGTTATCCTGTTCGCACTATGGATGGGAACTGCCCAGGCACTGGTAACGCCTGCTAGGGACGGCCTGCTGGCCAAACTTGCAGAAGGTAAGGTACAGAAACTGGTGATCAAGGTCAGTATGATCCAGTTCGGTATCCAGATACTGGGCTTCATGATCGCAGCCAAGGCTGATCAACTTGGCGCTACTATCGTACTTTGCACTCAAAGTGCGATTCTAACCTTAGGTGTTATCGCGTTTGCCGCCTTGAAGGTAGACGAATCAACCAGCCCTTCGGACGCAGGGTTCACCCGACATATCGTGGACTCAATTATTGAGGGATTTACCACGGTCAGATCGACCCCCGCGTTGCTCACCGTGACGCTACAGAATCTGGCGATGGGATTGTTTTTAATGGGGTCATACGTCGTGACCATGCCGCTGCTCATTCGGCAAAACTATGAAGGCACCTCAACAGAACTCGCCTGGATGAATATTGCGAATGCCGCGGGCTTGTTCCTTAGTTCAATGACGCTACTGCGGATGGGCGGCGTTAAAAGGCCCGGGCGCGCGTTATTATTGTCGCTTGCAGTGGCCGGTTTTTTGCTCGGTTGCGCTGCCTTTGCGAGAAATTTTACCGAACTCATCGTCATTATTTTCCTCTGGGGAGTGGGTGGCGGGCTTGTTATGACCATGTCTAGAAGCATCATGCAGGAACAGGCACCGGCAGAACAACGGGGCCGCATCATGGCATTCTTTTCGCTTTCGTTTATGGGCGCCGGATTGTTTGGATCGCTGCTAAATGGCTACCTTGTAGAAGTCTTCCGCGCCGAAGGTGCCCTGCTCTTCGCGGCCTCAGGCATTATTCTGGCAGTCGTTCTGATACGTCTCACCTCGTCTATTTGGCATCTTGAAAGCCACTGGAGTTA
>JABIVN010000254.1 GCA_018667205.1 Gammaproteobacteria bacterium
GGACTATCTGGACCCCACGGATAAAACCAAAACCGTAGAAGGCTACCCCGCACCCACCCGGGCGATCCTAGTAGCACGAAAACCGGAAGTAGCACGAAAACCAGGAGTAGCACGACGGCCGGCCTAGGTCGCTGCCCGGCAGGGCACTTCACTAGGGTACAGCGGTGATCTTATGGCGTTGTGTATGCCTGCGAAGGTAAGTCCAGATTGATTGGTTAAGCGCCTCGAATCCTTTATTTTCTGACGCTTCGTGTAACAAAACCAATATACGTGAGAGCGCATCATGGTGGTCGTTTACATCGGCCAGTCGATAGGAAGACAGTTCAGCAGCGGTGACCTCTTTGTCTTTGCTCGACAGCAACGCCTCGCCTGCTATAAAAATGCGTTTCATCTCAGCGATATCATCCAGCCTGCGCTGGATACCCTCGGCCATCTCATCGGCAATAGCGTTAATCAGCAATCCAATCAGCGCGCCATCCGACAAACTGTATAGGCTCTTCAGGTCAGGCAGCAACTGTGTCATTAAGCGTTGGCTCAGCATCCTGAGCGCATCATCGGCATGCGGAATCATGACAGTACCTCCGGCGCAAGATAATCCAGCAGGATACGGTTTTGTCGATCAGTCATTACCCAGCCTGCCATTGCTAATATGGCGTCCTTGCCTTCTCCGTTCTCAAAATTTTCAGAAGACGAAATCCAGATAGCCACGGCTTTAACCGAAACAAAAATCCGCCACCATTTAAGTGCCTGTTCGTTACAAGACAGTCCACTCGCCTCACACCATATTTGGATTGCCTGGCCATGAGGAATTAGCCGCCCGGCTAATGCCAGCTCTTCCCCTGACCATAACGGGTCTAAAGACCAGGCCAGATCTTCCAGCGGATCACCCAAGTGGCACATTTCCCAGTCGAGAATGGCGGTAATCTGCGCCTGGTCATTGAACAGGAAATTACCCGTTCTGTAATCACCATGAACAATGGAGATTTTCTGGGCTGGTGGAGGTAAGTTCGCCGCCAACCAGCGAATTGCAGCCTGAGCAATAGGCTGCGGGTGTATTTCGTCCTCGTTAATAATCCCTTGCCAGTATGCCAGCTGCTCCGCTGCGGTCGAGACGACCTTTGGAACAGTCATGATTTCGTCAAACTTTAGCGCAAGCGGGTCTTTTGCCGCCAAGCGCCCCAAAAGATCGTACTTTTGCTGACCGATTTTTTGCTTCTGGTCATTAGATAGCTGAGCAACATCGCTCATTGGGTTTTCAACCGCGGCCATGATGGAAAACGGCTGTTCAAGAAAATCTGGACTGTTTTCCAGAAAAAGTGGCTCTGGGACAGGTATGTCTGTTGGATAGATTCGGTCGTATGCACCGTATTCAAGGTGCCGTTCAGTATCGATCAGGCTCGAAGGCGGATCACGACGCAGGATCACGCCCCTGGTTTCGCCATCAACTTCCAGCGAGAGCTTGTAAGTCTCGCGAGAGGCTCCTCCAAATATCTTTTCAACATTACAGACCGTGACTGACGTACCCCATTTCTCGCCGAGGTATTCTGCCGCTGCAATTTGTACCTGATCCGTCGTAATCAATCCCGTTTCCCCTGCTTTGATCACTCATTATGACAATTCATTCTGGGCCACGGCAATACTACCGGAATACTTGCAAACCGCTGCACCGAACTGGTTAGATTAGAATGGAACTTTTGAATTTCGGAGATCGTTGTGACAGAAGCTAAAACCCTGGGTGAACTAAAATCAAGTGGGCACCGGGTTCTGACTGTCAGGCAGGAAATGAGAAAAAATCTCATTTCTAAACTCCAGGCTAAAGAAGATGCCTTCCCGAATATCGTTGGGTACCAGGACACTGTTATCCCGCAACTTGAGAACGCGATTTTGTCCGGTCAGGATGTGATTCTCCTCGGTGAACGCGGGCAGGCCAAGTCGCGTATTATCCGCAGCCTGACCAGCCTTTTGGACGAATGGACGCCCGTTCTTGAAGACGTCGAGATCCCAGAGAACCCCTATGCGCCTATTAGCGCTCAAGGGAAAAAAATCCTGCTGGAACAGGGCGACGAAGCGGCCATTAAATGGCTCCATCGGGACACCCGGTACGGGGAAAAACTTGCTACCCCAGACATCACCATCGCCGACCTGATTGGTGAAGTAGACCCCATCAAAATAGCAGAAGGGCGATACCTGGCTGATGAAGAAGCCTTGCATTTCGGCCTGATCCCTCACACAAACAGGGGGATATTTGCTATTAACGAACTGCCCGATCTGGCGGAGAGGATTCAAGTTGGGCTGCTCAATGTACTTGAAGAAAGAGATATCCAAATCAGGGGACACAAGGTTCGGCTGGACCTCGACATCCTGATTGTCGCAACAGCGAATCCAGAGGACTATACCAACCGCGGGCGTATCATCACCCCTCTCAAGGACCGCTATGGCTCACAGATACGAACCCACTACCCGCTCACTATCCTGGAAGAAATCACAATCATGGAACAGGAGCAGCGGAAACTCGACCTGAATGAATACCGGGAAGATGTTCCCCCCTTCATGTCGCAGCTCATCGCTGAAATCACTCAACAAGCGCGGCGATCTCCGGATATCAATCAACGATCCGGCGTTTCGGTCAGGGCCTCGGTCTCAAACTACGAGGCGCTACTTGCCAATGCACTAAGGCGCGCGATCGCCGTGGGTGAAAAAGACGTTGTACCTAGAATCTCTGACCTACCATTTATTATGCCTTCTTTGCAGGGCAAGATTGAATTCGAGGCCATGGAAGAAGGTCGTGAAGAAAAAATCATGGAGCGTTTGTTCCAGGACGCTACCAAAGCTGTCTTCAGCAGATTCACAGAAGGCATCAACCTTGAACCATTGGCTCTCCAGTTCGCAGGTGGCATTCACGCCACAACCGGTGAATCGATGCCTTCAAACGAGTACGAGGACATTATCAAAAAGATTGATGGGCTGGCCGAAGCCGTTGAACAGCTTGTTCCTAGCGCAAATACAGCGAGTCGCGCATCGGCAGTCGAATTTATTCTAGACGGATTGCATATCAACCAAATGCTAAACAAGGATCGAGTCGGCGGACGTATTACTTACTCAAGTTAACTGCTTTTTCAGGTCAAATAATGAGCGCCAAGTTCACTTCACTTAATCGCTACTCCATTTGGAACGGTTCCCAAGGTCTAGCGTTGGACGCAGATGACATTCTGAGCGCGCTTTCGGAAGACCTGATGGAGTTTGGAGATCTGCAACAGGCAACCCGATACCTAATGCAACGGGGTATGAATACTTCCGATGGTAGCTACATCAAGGGACTACGAGATTTTGTTGGTCAGTTAAAGGAAGAACGCCAGCGACTCCTGGAACGGTTCGATATCGGCGGTGTCATGGAAGACATTAAGCGACAGCTTGAAGAAATTCTGAGCATGGAACGAAA
>JABIVN010000255.1 GCA_018667205.1 Gammaproteobacteria bacterium
AACAATCAGCAGCCCCCGCTTTACCTTTCAATCCCTTTAAGGCACTGATTGCGCCCCGCCCTATTGACTGGATTTCAACATTGACGCCCAGCGGTAGCGTTAACCTTGCACCCTATAGTTATTTTCAGGCTGTGGCGGATAACCCTGACATCGTAATCTTCAGTGCCACGCCCGGGCTAACGAAAAAGAACGGTGCTGTTGGCTTTACCGATGAACGAAAACATTCTGAAAGCAACGCGATCAGTTCGGGTGAGTTTGTTTGCAACCTGGTGACCCAGGAACTTGCTGAAGCCATGAATATGACATCGGCCCACCTACCTCAGAATACCGATGAAGCCGCACACGCAGGTATCGAAATGATCCCTTCAACCAGAGTAAAACCACCAAGGGTGGCAGCGTCACCGGCGGCGATAGAATGCGTCGTGGTAGACACCCATACCATTCGCCATCGTGGCGGTGATCACAGCTTTCAGATGGTGTTTGGCGAGGTTGTTGGAATACACATTAACGATCAATTTATCGCCAATGGCCGAGTTGACACGACCGCCATGCGAATCCTAACCCGTATGGGTTACGACGAGTACGCCGTATTAACTGAATCGTTCAGCATGACAAGACCGGACAACGACCCTATTCTGGATGGCATGTTAAAGGTTTAGCTGCCCATTCTTAAGATCGGTTTGATTACCTGGCCACTCTTACTATCAGCAATTGCCTGATTGATCTCCGAGAAATCATAAAACTTTACGAACCTGTCATAGGGCAACTTTCCCTGGGCATGCAGTGCGGCCAGGTACGGCACAAAAGTCTGCGGGTTAGCGTCACCCATCACAACACCTTTGATCCCTCTACCGAAACCGACATGATCCATATCAAGTGGATGCATCGTTCCTGCAGGCGTTGCACCGATCTGAGCGCACCAACCTGGACGAGCAAGACACATCACAGCAGCATTGACCGCTTCAGGGACACCAGAGCACTCCACACTGAAGTCAGCGCCACCCCGCGTTAGCGACAACAACTCATCAATCAGACCGCTATCATTAGGCGGTAGTGCGTGAGTTGCCCCCAGACTGATCGCCATTTCGCGCCTGGTGCTAATAGGATCAATCACAATGATTTGTTGACACCCCGACAACACAGCGCCCATGACGGCCGCCAAACCAACTGTCCCGGCACCGAAAATCGCAATACTACTCCCGGCGCGGGGTCGCAAAGCGTTCATCACCGTGCCTACGCCTGTGGTCAGACCACAGCCTAGCGGACCAAGCAATTCCAATGGATAACGTTTATCGACCTTTATCGCAGCGCGACCCGACACAATACTATGGCTTGCAAAAGAAGACTGGCCGACAAACCTGCCGCGAACCGGTTCATTGCCAGCGCTCAATGGACTGGTTCCGTCGACCCGATAGCCTGTCAGGTTTCGCTCGACGAAATCATCGCAATACGAAGGTAAGCCATGATGACATTTATCGCAGCTACCACACGAGTCGCCGGAAAGAACAACATGGTCGCCTACGGAAAGGTGATTGACGCCATCTCCAACCATCTCGACGACGCCTGACCCTTCATGACCAAGCACCATTGGCAATGGCAATTTCACAGCCTGCTCTTTGACGGCAATGTCCGTGTGACAAATACCAGAGGCTACTATCCTCACCAGCACTTCATCAGCACGTGGCTTCTCTAGCTCGTAGTCACCCAGGATGAACGGCTTAACGGGATCCGTTGCGATTGCTGCTTTAATAATGGCCATCATTCACTTCCAAAAGTTGCTGGTTCGTCATGTTTCAGTGATGTTGGCTCAGATAATCCACGAAATCACCCAACTTTCCAACCAATAAAGTGATGAGTCACCGCCTAAAAATTCGCCTTTAAGCCGGCCTTTCGGCACCAGGGTACCGACAGGTCATCAACGTTCCGAAAACTTAGACCAAATTCTCCATAAAAAAAACGGCACTTCGAATAACGGCTGACGGGAAACGAGGCCTTTTTTATCTGTCTTTCATTCGCCCCAGGGGGTCCGTCAAAATAATTCGACCAACAAATACAGTCGAAAAGCTTCAGTCGAAAAGCTTCAGTCAAAAAGATAGTGCGTTAAGTTTTCCAAATTCTGCTCACCCGCCTCTAGCCTCGCGATGGTTTGCAGGTGCACCTCATCAGGACCATCGTAAATTCTAAACGCGCGGGCTTTAGCAAAGGCACGGGCCGCGGGGGTATCATTCGTCACCCCCTTAGCGCCGTAAAGTTGCACAGCGCGATCTGCGATCTGCTGGTAAACCCGGGCGACAGCAACCTTAATCATTGATACCTTCTTTCGGGCAACTTTATTGCCAACTGTATCGATAAGGTGCGCCGTTTGTTGAACTAACAATCGACATTGATCAAGTTCGATTCTGGATAAACTGATCGCCTCAGCGGTAGAACTATACTCATCAAGACGCTTACCGAACGTCGATCGCTCTGTCGACCTTTTCAGCATGAGTGAGATCAATACCTCGCATTCGCCTATTGCTCTCATGCAATGATGCAGCCGTGCAGGCCCCAGACGCGCCTGGCCCATTGCAAAACCCTCTCCCTCTTCGCC
>JABIVN010000256.1 GCA_018667205.1 Gammaproteobacteria bacterium
CTTCAAGATGGATCTCGCGCGTGGAAAAGTATGTCAAAAAAATCCTAGAGGCGAATGTTTATGACGTTGCTATACAGACGCCACTGGAAATCGCTCCTTTGTTGTCATCTCGAACGGGGAGTGAGGTTCTGCTGAAGCGTGAAGATATGCAGCCGGTTTTCAGTTTCAAGATTCGCGGAGCGTACAACAAAATTAGTCGCCTTACACCCAAAGCGAGAAAGAAAGGGGTCATTACGGCCTCGGCGGGGAACCACGCGCAGGGCGTGGCGATGGCTGCTACCAGACTTGGAATCAGATCCAGAATCGTGATGGGTGAAAATACGCCATCTATCAAGATTGAGGCAGTAAAGGCCTTTGGTGGAGAAGTCATCCTGCACGGGGATAGCTATGACGAGGCTGCCGCGTTCGTGCTTAAAGAAGCGACTCGAACAGGGGAGACCTACATACACCCATTCGATGATGCTGACGTAATCGCAGGTCAGGGAACCATTGGGATGGAGATAATGAGGCAATATACTGGCTCCCTTGATGCCGTCTACGTTCCTGTGGGTGGAGGAGGGTTGATTGGTGGTATTGGTGCTTTCGTTAAGTACCTGCAGCCTGAATGCAAAATCATTGGTGTGGAATGTGAAGGCTCAGCTGGAATGTCAGCGGCACTGAAAGCCGGTAGAAGGGTCTCTCTTAGGGCGGAAGATCTCGACCAGTTTGCAGATGGTACTTCAGTTAGGCAGGTTGGTAAGGCAACGTTTGCACTGGCGAAGCAAGTAGTTGACGACGTCATCACAGTGACGGTCGATGAGATCTGCGCCGCGATTAAAGATCTCTTCGAGGATACCCGTACCATTGCCGAACCATCTGGGGCCCTTGCGGTTGCGGGATTGAAGAAGCATGGGTTAAAAGGAAAAACCGTCGTGGCCATCGTCAGCGGGGCTAATGTTAATTTCGATCGGCTTCGTCATATCTCGGAAAGAACAGAAGTCGGTGAGCAGCGGGAATTGTTGCTGGGGGTGAGTATTCCCGAGAAAGCAGGTAGTTTTCGGAAATTCTGCTCTGCCATTGGTAAACGGAGCATCACAGAATTCAACTATCGATACGCGCATCAAGGGCCAGCGCATGTCCTGGTCGGTGTTCAGACGTCAGCTACTGAAGACAAGTCAAAGCTCATCATGAAGCTTTCCGAACGGTACATGGTTCAGGATTTATCAGATAATGAGGTCGCCGTTGTCCATGTTCGACACATGGTCGGTGGTGTCGCCAACATTGAGGACGAGAAGCTGTTTCGATTTGAATTTCCAGAGAAACCCGGTGCTTTACTGAAGTTTCTGGATCTGCTTGGCAATGAGTTCAACATCTCTATGTTTCATTATAGGAATCATGGTTCTGCTTTTGGCCGGGTTTTGGTAGGGATTCAAGTTCCTGCAGGTCGGATGAAGTATTTCCAGGGACAGCTGGACAAGATTAATTACCGGTACTGGAATGAATCAGGGAACCCTGCCTACAGCCAGTTCCTTGCGGCAAGCTAATCAGTTTCGCTCAGGCCGTTTTCGTTTTTTGTATCGGCGTGAAACTGAGCGAATTCTTCTTCAAAGGAGAACAAGGACAGATCCTTGATTCGATCGACGTATAGCGTCCCGTCCAGGTGATCGAACTCGTGCTGAAATACGGTGGCCAAAAAGCCGTGTGCCTCAAGGCTTTTTTCCGCCCCTTCCGACGTTAGGTAATCAACCCGGATATGCTGAGGACGTTCGACGTATCCCATCATGCCAGGTACCGATAGGCAACCTTCCCAGTAACCTGCTGTTTCTTCAGCAATGGACGTAATAGTCGGGTTTATGTAGACCTCAAAAGGGGTGTGCTCAATGTTGCCATAGCGAGTGCTGGTGTTCTCTATCTCTATGACGACGATTCGAAGGCTCACATCAATCTGGGGGGCGGCCAGACCAATGCCGCCGTAGGCGTGAAGGGTCTCTCGCATGTCTGAGACTAGTTCGTTGAATTCTGCAGAGCCAAGGAGTTCCGATGAGTAGGGCACTGCCGGGACTCTCAGGGATGGATGACCCATACGGATTACTTCTCTTACTGTCATTATTAGGCTCCTTGGTTTGGTAGTGGATGCTTTATCAAAGGCAGATCGCCGCCGGAGATGATATCAGGTGTGCCCCGCTGGTCGCCAAAGACTTGCTTATCTCTGATAACCGCTATACTTTGTTGAGTCATCAATCAACATGCTAAAAGCATGAAGCGGAGTCTGTAAAACTCGTGAAGAAGAAGCCGGATCTATTGTTCATCTTGTTTTTGCTGTTCGGCCTTGGTGTGGTGTTTAGCGCCGGTGCTTCTCTGATTTAATGCGTCTCTGATTTAATGCTTCTCTGATGTAAAGCTTGCTTGACCTAATAAGTAGCTGATTTTTTGGGTGCTTTCTCAATAACGCGTTCTTCCGTTATCACCGCGTGCATCGGCACGTCGTGCCCGGCGGGTGTAAAGTCAGCTCGTTGATTTTCAAAAGCCAGTCCAACCAGTTTGCTCCGCTGGAAGCGCCTGCGATCAAACGCTTTGTCGTAGTAGCCACCCCCCATTCCAATTCGATCGCAGTCATCATTGAAGCCAACGACCGGTACGCACACGAACTCTATGTCTATTCCTCGAATGCAACTCCCAGGCCTTACCGCGGGTTCCCAGATGCCAAAACGATTCTCTCGAAGAGCGGTTTCACCCGGTAAATATGGCGCGAACATCATGGTTTTCTTCTGCCACCCTTCGGTACCAACAATGGGAAGATAAATTGGCTTGCGGAGGAGTTCTGCAAGTTTCAGGACGGGCGCTGTGTCGACTTCTTCCGGAAGTGGTAGGTAGATGGCAAGTTTTTTACAACGCCGAAAGGGTAGATACCGAGCGAGGTTTCTTGCAAGTCGTTGCGATTTCTCTTCTCTTTCCAATGGTGTGATCGAACGGCGTGCGGCTCTAAGAGATTTTCTCAATTGAATTAATGGCATGCCGGCGTCGATGATTAGTTCCCCAAATTGCCGCTGTACTAATAGGTCCTTGAACCCTGCGGTTCAAGGCGGTGGTCTCCTTATGACCTCAGGCTTTCCGCTGAACGGACATGCACATGGTCGATGAAAAAAGACCTC
>JABIVN010000027.1 GCA_018667205.1 Gammaproteobacteria bacterium
CACACTCCCATGACGATGGCGCCTTCTTTCGCCATCCGGGGATGGAGTTTAAGTTGGCGCAGGGGGTCACCACTGTAGTTGCCGGTAATTGCGGCTTCAGTGCGGTGCCAATCGACCCGTCAGTTGACCCAAGCCGCGCGAGCGGTGGCATACTCGCCGGCCTTGAGGGTTCATTTACAGATTTGGAGGGGTACTTCGAGGCGGCGCTGGATAGAAAACCTGGTATCAACAACATGATGCTGGTCGGGCATAACACCGTTCGAACCTTGGTGATGGGCATGGAAAAGCGGGCCCCCAGCGCCGGCGAACTAAGCGCCATGAAATCGCATGTCAGCAAAGCACTTGAGCAAGGTGCCTGTGGTTTTTCAACTGGACTGATCTATAGACCGGGCCGCTGGAGCGATACCGAGGAAATCATCGCCCTTGCGAGTGCTGCCAACGAATTTGATGCGCTTTACACGACCCATATGCGCAACGAAGGCGACGACTTACTTGAAGCGGTTGATGAAGCACTTAGGATAGGCCGTGAATCAGATGTTCACCTGCACATCTCCCACCACAAGTCAGCGGGCCCAGCGAACTGGGGCAAGGTCGGAGATTCACTCGCAAAAATTGACGCAGCGCTAGCGGCAGGACAACCCGTCACGCTCGATGTATACCCCTACACTGCCGGTAGCGGCAGAATGATCGAGTACTTTAATCTTGATAACATCAGCCGCGAACTGGCCGAAGTCATTCGTATCGCCAGTTGCCCGGCTTTTCGAGCGTACGAGGGCAAGATGTTAAAAGATATTGCCGCTCAGCAACAGATCGATATCTGTGACCTGACGCTCACCATCCTCACAGCGCCGAAGGGAGACCGTACCATCTGCATCCAGTTCATCATCGACGAGCAGGATATCGCCACCAACCTGGCCCATAAGGACATGATGGTCGGATCAGATGGCATTCCGGACCTAAAAGGTAAACCGCATCCCAGGTTATTTGGAACTTTCCCACGCATTCTGGCCAAGTACGTGCGTGAAGATGGCGTATTGACGCTACCAGAGGCAGTAAGGCGGATGACTTCACTGTCTGCGCAGGTATTTGGGATAGAGAATCGCGGTCAGGTAAAAGAAGGTTACTGGGCTGACTTGGTGATGTTTGATGCCGCTACCGTAAAGGACCTGGCGACTTACGACGAGCCCAAGACAGAGCCAGCAGGCATATCACTGGTCGTCATCAATGGAAATATTGGGCTTCAGGATCGTCAACATCGACATGCTGGGTCAGGTAAGATGCTTCGTTTCAATAATAGCGCATATGGAGAATAAAGATGCCTGACGCTTTTGTCATGGCACTGGCAGGTGGTATCTGCATTGGCTTAGCCACGGTTTTCTTGATGATCACGCTAGGGCGAATTGGCGGAATCAGTGGCATTGTCTTCTCTGCCGCCAAGAATCATGTCGAAAACCTCTGGGCGATCTTGTTTATTGCGGGCCTCGTGCTTGGTGCCTTCCTGTTTCACGTTAATTCAGATCGCCCAATCCCAGCATTCGACGTACCTATGCCATTGCTGCTTGCCGGAGGTTTCATTGTTGGGGTGGGCACCAAACTGGGCAGCGGTTGTACCAGCGGCCACGGTATATGCGGAATAGGCCGATTATCACTAAGGTCGATCATTGCTACCTGCACTTTTATGTTGTTCGGTTTTATTACCGTCTACACCCGCCTGCACGGAGGTGCCACATGAAACTATCGATGGCACTGTTGAGCGGCGTGCTTTTTGGGTTTGGCCTTGCGTTGTCTGGCATGACAGATGTCAACAACGTTATTGGCTTTCTTGACCTGTTCGGTGACTGGAATCCAACGCTGGCATTTGTGATGATCGGCGGAATCCTCGTAACCCTGCCCTTCTTCCAGTTTGGTCTGGGGAAGATTAGGGCGCCACTCTTTGCTGATATATTTAGGTTACCCACGAGAACCGACATTGATGGTCGTCTACTGACGGGCGCCGCATTGTTCGGAATTGGTTGGGGCCTTGTAGGACTTTGTCCCGGCCCTGCCATTGCTTCCCTTGCTTACTTGAATGTCGATATTATCTACTTTTGCGTGGCCATGATGGCAGGCATGTTTGTGACAGATTTCGTGGACGGATTAATAACCGAAAAGTCATAATTTCGCCGTCGCACCCAGGCGCGCGCCCGCGGAAGCGTCTTTTCTGGAGGGTCTCTTTGGGAGGGTCCCTTTGGGAGGGTCCCTTCGGGAGGGTCCGAGGGCCAGTTAAAGAAACCCTATTGTTGGCTCCAGAACTGCGTCCGATGGTGAATCGCCGCCTATAAAGTCATTCGGTAATCGCCAGCAGAAACCCGCTTATCAGCGGCAGTAACCTGACTGGCTGACATTTCAAAGCTCCCTCTCTGCGTCATATCGACTCACCTGGTGCGCGCACATGACGGAGAAAGGGTGGCGTGCTCCTAAAACAAGATAACCGCTCGTATTACAAACGCAATCCTGCGTCGAGTTCAATAACCCGGCCGCTCAAATACTCATTTTCGAAAATGTACTTCGCGGTATGAGCTACTTCTTCCGGTTGGCCAAGACGCCTGAGGGGAATACCCGCAGCCATTTTCTCCAACGCTTCCGGCTTCATGCTAGCAACCATTTCTGTTGCGATAAATCCTGGGGCTATCGCCGCCGCGCGGATGCCGTAGCGAGCCAATTCCTTCGCCCAGACAGTCGCCATCGCAGCCACCCCTGCTTTTGCCGCTGAGTAGTTAGTCTGGCCCATGTTTCCGGACCTGCTGATGCTGGAAATATTAATAATACATCCGGCAACGCCTTTCTCAATCATCCTGGAGGCAGCCTCGCGCCCACAGAGGAAAACACCCGTCAGATTTACATCAATGACAGCCTGCCATTCAGCGAGCGACATCCGCTTTTCAATCTTGCCATCCTTGAACTTAATCATCAGGCCATCCCGCAGGATACCAGCATTGTTGATTAATCCATGAACCTCACCAAAGTCGGCTTCGATCGCGTCAAAAGCCGCAATCACATCATCTTCTTTGGCAACATTGGCCTTGTATGACTTTGCATCGCCGCCTGCGTCTTTACACAACTGCACTGCTTCCGCCAAGGGTTCCTCGTTCAGATCGATGAGGGCCAGATTGGCGCCTTCTTTTGCCATGACAATCGCCATTGCGCGACCTAGACCCTGTCCGCCACCTGTGATGACAATCGTTTTGCCGTTCAAATCCATGTTTTTCTCCTGCAGTCAATCCGCATGCTAAATCGAGGGCGAATAATGCCATTTCAATCTACGAAATGCACAAAGACCGGCCCATAAACACAATCTATGCCTCAATAAGCTGCACCCAAATACTTCATGGCCCAAAAAAGCGACGATTCGAGCCGATAAGGGCGTCTGCTTAGACATTTCCTATACACACTTATTTCATTGATTGATCCCGCTTAATCAATCAGCGGATAGGCTTTTCTTTTGCCCGTCCTTCTGCCTACACTGTGCTTCACTAGAACAAGGAATAAGGCCGATCAATGCCAAGAGAAGTCCACACGGCACGACTACAAAAAATTGAAGAACTCCGCGACGACATACTAAAAGCAGGAGATGAAGCACAGGAACTCAAAAAGCTCCCGGAATGGATCATTACCAAGTTAGTTGATGAAGGGTTTTTTCGCTTCGCGCTGCCTACTGAGATGGGCGGTGACAATGCCACCTCAATGGAAACAATAGAGATCCTGGAGCATATGGCTGCTATTGATGCCTCCGTTGCATGGAATGTCATGCTGGGCTCCGAGATCAATGCCATGGCAGTTGGTGGCATGGATCCTGATCTGGCCAAAGAGATTTACCTGGATAACCCTAAGGTTGTCATGTGCGGTGGAGGCGGCCCAGGCAGCATACCCCCCCGTGCGGAGCGCCAAGCCGACGGCAGCGTTAAGGTCTGGGGTCAATCAACTTTTATTTCCGGCTGTCATAATGCTGATTTTTGTTTTATGGGCGCACCACTGATGAAAGGTGATGAGTTGGAAACCGATGATAACGGCATGCCAATCTTCAAAATGTGGTTCATTCCTAAAGATCAGTTTGAGATTGTTCGTACCTGGGATGTCGCAGGTATGCGAGGCTCCGGCTCAGACGATGTCAAAGTCGATGGCGCAATTGTTCCTGCCAAATATACCGGCATAGATCTCTGGACCGTACCAGCACACTATCCAAGTCCTGTTTACCGCATGCCGACAGCGCTGCGTTTGGCTTACAACAAGGCGGCTATCGCCGTAGGCATCGCGAAAGGCGCACTTGAAGTGTTCGCTGACATCGCCAAGAACAAGATTCCCATGTTGACCTCTGCTTCTCTTGCTAACAGGGGCATTGCTCAGTACCGGATGGGTGTTGCCGAGGCTACCTACCGAGCATCTCGGGCATGGCTAATGGAATCAATGACCGCGGTCGAAGATGAACTCACCGGAAACTCTGACCTTCCTGGCGCCAAGACGACGCAAGACGCTCGACTAGCCTGCACACACGCGGCGAACGAATGTATGAAAGTCGTCGATCTGTTACACAACACAGCAGGTACAACAGGCATGCGAACGTTCAGCCCGCTAGAAAGAAAGCTCAGGGATTCTCACGGTGCAGCAACCCATAGATGGGTAGCGCATCCACTTTATGAAGATCTCGGAAAAATTCTACTCGGCATCGAACCAGGGGCAGAGTTTGCGGGCGGAACAGGTGCACCTGTTCTACCAGCACCGAAGTAGCCGTCTAGCAGGCTCTACAAAAAACGCCCGATTTATTCGGGCGTTTTTGTTTGCACTGAAAAATTGCAAGACTTAAAGGTTGAGCGCTATCAACCACTAAGACCAACGCCCACGACTGCACTGCAGTAGGGAAAGATAGGCGGGATGTTTCTAACGGTTGAGGCTCTGAATCGCAGACGCTATTAAACCTGCGCACTGCGTACTGATTTTCTGCACTAGACACTCGTCATAGCCCTGCATGCCCGGTGTATGGATGTGACCTGTTAACGTGGCAGCACCGGTTTCCTGAATATACCGGATCACCCTGTACGCAATCTCATTAGATAGGTATCCACCACCGCTACCAAGGACAGCGGTTTCAGACTCAAGCGCCGCCAGGCTCTCTGCCTCAAACGCTCCCTGCTCTAGCGTTGTGACCAGTCTGTTGTCGTTAACTGGAAAATCGCCGACACAATGCTTCATCTCACCGGCGGGTAACGAAAATTCGACAAACTCTGGGCCTGCAAGATGTGGCGGGACAAAAGGTTTTTCCGCCGACCCACCACCTACCTGCCTGACATTATCTCTTGTCGATACAGATCGCCGCCTGCCTGGGAATCGCTCCAGGTCAAAGCCCGCTCGACCCATACTGACGGTGATCACTAGATCCACTTTATCGCTAAAGGTTGCAAGAACTCTTTCAACCAGAAACTCATTAAAGTCTTTATAACGCACTGGAAATATCATCGAACGAATCTCAGCCGTTCCAGCACCTAACACTATCTGTTGGCATTGATGTTGGAGCGCAATCACAGCGGAGGGATTCCCTTGTTCTATGTGATCGTCCAGATGAAACGGGTCGAAGCCCGTCACCAGTACACGGTAGCTTGCATCCTGTGAAAATTGATTGTCCAGCATGCCGCGGCTTGCCAGCTCAAACGCCAACAAATCCGAAGGTTCAGCGCCAAGTCGCCGCAAATGTCGAGATAGTATGAGGCGTTGCCAGTAGAGCGGCCGGTCATCAAATTGATCCTTACCAACGGCGCTTGACCAAAGTTGATCCCCAACCTGATGAGGGCTCGCCCCAGGTGGCAAGCCTGTATGCCATACTTCTGAGGGAAGCAGAGACCCAAGCGAAAGCTTGGCGGCAGCGAGCCGTGATTCTTCAATAGAACTTTTTAACATCCGGTAAAGTTACACGAGTAACCCCAGTTCGCAAGGCACGTGTAAACTAAGGATGTCATTTCTCCTCTAAAGATAAGCCACAAACATGATTCGATTCGGCGTACTAGGCGCAGCCCAGATTACTCCTGCAGCATTAATCTACCCATGCATGAATGAACCACTTGCACGAGTCTCTGTTATCGCCGCTCGAGACAGGAATAAGGCTGAAACCTTCGCATCTGCGCATCACATAGGCACGGTCTGCGCTAGCTATTCTGATGTGGTTAACCACGAAAAAATCAACGCTCTGTACAACCCCCTTCATATTTCAGCGCATCATCCCTGGACCATCGCCGCTTTAATGGCAGGCAAGCATGTCCTATGCGAGAAATCTCTTGCGTGTAACGCAAAAGAAGCAAGGGAGATGAATCAAGTCGCTAAAGACCAGGGCCTGGTCTTGATGGATGCATTTCATTATCGATATCACCCTCTGTTCGCGCGAATGAAAAATATTGTCGATGGTGGAGAGCTCGGGGTTATAGAGTCCATTGACGCCGGCTTTCATATCCCCGTGACAGACCCGGATAACATTCGGATGAACTATCTCCTGGGTGGGGGCGTCACCATGGATATAGGCTGCTATCCCATTTCCTGGGTTCGACACCTGGCGGGTACGGAGCCTAAAGTTGTTGCGGCGATCGCAGAAGTTGGTCCACCCCAGGTTGACCTGTTTCTGGAAACAAAAATGGAGGCCGGGAACATTGCCATTACTACATCAGCCGATATGCGGGCGTCAGCATCCTTTAAGGCAGAAGTGACGGTCAGGGGAAGCAAGGGAGAAATGCGGGTCGATAACGTTGTTGCCCCACAAATGGGGCACCTTTTGACGCTAAACGTCAATGGCCAGACAAACCACGAGACGGTTGATCGCAGGCCTACCTACGCTTACCAGTTGGATGCCTTTATCGCTGCTGTAGAAAAAGACGAGCCTCTTTGGACTGATGGAGACGATGCTGTTGCACAGATGACCGTCATCGACCGATGCTATGAAGCCGCCGGTTTGCCCATCCGTGGCCTGGAGCTTTGATCGGGCAGCGGGTTTATTTTATCCAATAACCGGGTTCGTTAGTGCTGTAACCAAGGCAACGATAGGTTTCATCGACTAGAGATTGCCCTCTTTCATTGAGCAAAATGCCTGCACCCATCTTGTTCATGCTGTATCCGAAACCAAGGTGACATTCAGTATCAGCAAAACCGACACTGCCACCAGCACCCGCATGTCCAAAGGCGTGCTTTCCCATAATAATGGTTTCTAGCGCACCCGACTCGCGGTGCCGGTTATCCATACTAAGCATAAAACCCAAACTAAATTTCGTAGGTGAAACCAGTGTCAAATCTTCATGGGTAATCACAGAGGCTGCCTGCATACGCTCAAGGCCAACCTTGTCAACAAAGCCCTCGCCGCCATTGGCAAAGGGTTTGAACATTCCCGCCATCCCCTTTCCATTGGCAATACCCCCTCCTGCTCCGTACTGGCATAGATAACTTTCAGGGGCGTCTGTCTTAAATTTTCCATTATTGAGCAGCGCAATGTATTGCAACGACTCTTTGCTCTGCATAAGCGCAACGGTGTAGGGTGAAACTAGCTCCCCTTTTTTAGGTGTCCAACGCAGGATTCTTGAGACGCGGTGATGTTCTGATTCAGGCAGACCAATGTGAAAATCCAGACCCAAGGGCTCCGCGACACGCGTTCGAAAATAATCGCCTAACGAAAGACCAGAGGTGCGCCTGACTAGCTCTCCAACCGTCCAGCCAAACGTCGACATGTGGTAACCGTTTCGAGTACCCGGCTTCCATAGGGGCTCTTCTTCGGCCAACCGTTGTACCATGTAATCCCAGTCTAAAAAGCCGCCTTCCCTAATCGGTCTGCGGATAGCGGCAAGGCCTGCAGAGTGATTGAGCATCATAGCGACAGTGACGTCTTCTTTGCTCTGCTGGCTGAATTCAGGCCAGTAATCAGACACTTTTGCCTGTAAGTCGAGTTTTCCTTCACAGATAAGAATATGCGCACAAATTGAAACGGCAGCCTTAGTGACCGAATGCACAACGCTCATGGTGTCTTCCTGCCACTCTGATGCCTGGCGGGGATGCATTTGCCCACCCCAGAGATTAACGACAGTCTCCCCTTCAACATTAAAACAAACGGACGCGCCTTGCTCTTCCCGGTCTTCAAAATTGACAATGAATGCGTCCAGTACGCTACGGAACTTGTCATCACAGTAACCGCGAATAGTGCCTTTTCCATCACTAAGCGGTATTTCTATGGGGCTACTCATTGTGTTACTGCCCTGTTTATCAAGAGCAAACATCCTATCATGCAACCCAATATTAGTACCCGAGGTTGCCTTTAAAATTCTCTGGCTGGTCGCTATGTAGGGCAGAAGATGGGTTGCACCATTGACGCTTTATCGACGCAAGGACCACCAAGAACCTTCCAGCAACATAGCTCGTGTTAAGCTAGTGTGGCGATATTCAAGGCCTTTTCTTTTATGACACTTCCCGTTACGACACTTCCCGTTATGACACTTCCCGTTATGACACTTCCCGTTATGACACTTCCCGTTATGACATAGTCATCCCTCCGGCGACGGTCAAGGCAATGCCGGAGACATTCCTAGC
>JABIVN010000257.1 GCA_018667205.1 Gammaproteobacteria bacterium
GTTGAATCTCCGAGTGAACCGTTCAGTCGCATAATGAGTAAGCCCAGGAATGCACGCGAGTGGCTGGGCTACGTTGTTACACAGGGCGAGGGTATTACGGTAAACCAGGTAGGGAAGGCTTGGCGGGTCCAGCCTGGACGACAGCTTGGGCGAGTGGACTTTCTGACTAGAACTCACGGATTGAACCAGTTTCTGGAATTCGAACTTGGGTCAGCCAATGCCGACACGGTCATTGAAATAGGCATTGCCCCCGGATATGAAGATGCTGCGTGGATCCCTAATGACCGTTTACCGCAACCGACGTCAGGTCAGAAATTTCTAATACCAATCGCCGAAGCAATACTGGGGGCAACACGAACGATTGAGGTTGAGGGTTACCAGGACTCTGTGCGTATTGAACCGGCGCTCGTGCCTTTTGGGGCTTCTATGCGTTTCAACTTTGAGGATCCGTCAACACCACATATTGGCGATTATTATTACTTTCGAGTCAGGTTGGAGAATGGGAGTTTTGCCTATACTTCGCCCATCTATGTGGGTGATTTCGAGTGATTTTAACTACCACAAAAGCATGACAATCGGGGCGCAGATCTCGTAGAATTAGCGACGGCCTCCGCATGGGCCTGCCGCCGACATTGGCAAAGCTTTTAGTATTGCGATAAATAGCTCACCGAAAAATTATCAATGCCCTCATTCCCTTAGTCGGTCACGAGTGTCTAGCTGGGAGCCCATGTACGGCGCTTCCTCGCAGGAGTTATTATGTATTCCGCTACTGTAGGTTTAGTCAAGGCAACATGGCATGCCGACGCCGTCGATGCCTTTGCGGTCAGTTGTAGTTCAGCGCTGAACAACTCCAATCGGCAGATTCAGGTAAACACTTATAGTGTTCCGGGGGTCGTTGAAATCCCGTTGTTTACAAAAAAACTAATTCAGTCGCAGACAGTTGACATTGTAGTGGTCGTTGGACTGATTGCCGATCACGGTATCTACCGCCACGACTTCGTTGCTTCAACCGTGATGGATGCAACCATGAAGGTGCAGATGGATACCGGGGTGCCGATTATCTACGGCATCCTTACCCCTCAAGACTTCTTAAGTGAAGGTCGAGAAGAATTTTTCAAAAAACATTTTATCAAGAAAGGCGAAGAGGCAGCGCGGAGTGTGCTGGCAACACTGGACAATGAGCAACTGCTTGCAGGCCTGCTCAAGGAAGCGGTATAACAGCCAATATCGGTCGGTTATTGGTCAAGGGAACGCTGTTAATGG
The DNA here is from genome assembly GCA_018667205.1 of Gammaproteobacteria bacterium. Lineage (GTDB taxonomy): Bacteria > Pseudomonadota > Gammaproteobacteria > Pseudomonadales > Azotimanducaceae > UBA9659. Next base: position 1,264 of record JABIVN010000257.1, read on the forward strand.
TGTGGGCCATTTCATGTATGTCTAGTCGTTAACATGCAAAGTTAAACTCGCTCAAGGAAACGGTTTCATGAAGTATTTACATACCATGGTGAGGGTCAATGATATTGAAGCCTCTCTGGATTTTTATTGTGAAAAACTAGGACTGCAAGAAAATCACCGATACGAAAGCGAGCAAGGGCGATTTACCCTGGTTTTCCTTTCGGCCCCCGGGGATGAGTCCGCTCAGGTAGAGCTCACTTACAACTGGGATGGCGATAAACTGGGCGATGGAAGTCGAAACTTTGGACATTTGGCATATTCCGTCGATAACATCTACGAGACCTGCCAACGTTTGATGGACGGAGGGGTGATTATTAGCAGACCGCCCCGTGATGGTCACATGGCTTTTGTCAGGTCGCCTGACAACATTTCAATAGAAATTCTTCAGGCTGGGGATTCCCTCAAGCCTCAGGAACCCTGGATTTCCATGGACAACGTGGGTGATTGGTAGGTCCTACCGGGATCAGGGATTACTCGTTTGCCAGGAGACCTTTGACATCAGCCAGTCTCTAGACAAATGCGTGAAGAGAGTGCCTGCTTTTGGGAACTCTGAGCCTTTATTCGTCCAGTACCGTCATCGCTTAACGATAAAAAATGATGTCTGATAAATTCAAGGCCCGTCATTTTTGTCGGTCGCTACGACGGTTCCCGGGCTTAACCTTCGCTTCAGCCAGCAAGACCCTTTATGTTTAAAGTTCTTGCTTTCATTTTATCAAGCGTACAAATTGACAGCCTCGGTGGCAATAGCAAAAATGCAAGGACGCATTAAGCTCAATAGGGAAGAAGATCATGGGTGAGCAAGCTTGGTTGTCACTGGTCCAGGAAGAAATACTGGAGCCTGATCTCAAAATCTGTGATCCACACCACCATCTTTGGGACCGTAATGGCAGCAGATACCTGCTTGATGAGATTCTAGAAGATGTTTATACGGGGCATCGTGTCGTTAGTACGGTTTTTGTCGAATGTGATTCGATGTTTAGTGCTGATGCTGCCAAGCCTTTCGCCCCCGTCGGAGAGACAGAATTCGTCGAGGGTGTGGCGGCTATGAGCAGTTCCGGCGGCTATGGTGAGTGCCGGGTTGCGGCCGGTATCGTCAGTTTTGCAGACCTGACCCTTGGACCGGCGGTACGGCCGGTGCTAGAAGCACACATTGCAGCTTCAGTGAATCGTTTCCGCGGTATCCGCCATGCGACAAGCTGGCATACGAGTCCGGATATTAGGGTTTCTCACGCCAACCCAGTAGAACACCAGATGAAGCAGGATGACTTTCTGGAAGGATTTGTTGTCCTGGGCGATCTAGGGCTGACATTTGACGCCTGGTGTTATCACACTCAGATAGATGAATTTACACAACTGGCAAAAGCCAA
>JABIVN010000028.1 GCA_018667205.1 Gammaproteobacteria bacterium
CAATGCGGTAGTTGGCGCCACTAGTCTGCATATGTTTGTCCAGTGCTTCAACCATCTCTGGTGGCGCCCAGTCATCTGTCTCTGCCATGCCGAAGTACATTTCTCCCTGTATCTTGTCGGCATCAAGGTGAGGTGAATCCATGGTGTCAATGCAAAGGCGGACACCGTGAAAGGAAGCAGACGCTTTGACGCGATCTGCCAGCTTTGCAGCCACAGAGAAGGCAAAAGGGCCGCTCATACAGTACCCGGTGCAACCGGCAGCGCCATCACTGGCGAAGGGCTGCGAAGCTGCGAAGTCGAGCAGCGTTTTGCAATCCTCCACCACCATCGCATTGGAAAGGCTATTCATGTGGCCAAACATAATTTCCCGACTCTCTGGTGCTCCATTAACGACTAATGCTCGGGTGCGCCGGTAGTAAAGATTCGGCAACATGACGTAGTAGCCGGCCGTGGCTATTCTTCGCGCCATATCATGGAGTTCTTCGCGGTAACCCGGTGCGTCCATCAGAAAAAGTATGACCGGGTAGGGACCGCCTTCCTCCGGGTGTGAAATGAAGGTATTCATGGATCCGTCTTGGGTCACAATATCGATTTCAGCATCTATCATTTTTGATGTTCCTTGAGAGGTTTTTAGTGAGCGTTTACGGTGGGTCGATGTAGCTCTTCCAGGGATATGGATAGACCTGTGTCAGTCACCACCCTGGCGTGACGGCGACATAACTGACGTGGTTCTTCGACACCGCAGGAGTGTGCGATTACACCAACCTCGTGATTAATATTGTGGCAGTAATTTTTTACTCGCTCTGCTTTATCTTCAACCACAAGTCCTTTTTGAAGGGAACGCTTATGTGTTGTGATGCCCGTAGGGCAGGTGTTCTTGTTGCACTGGAGTGCCTGAATGCACCCAAGGGCAAACATGAAACCGCGTGCCGAAACGGCGAAATCAGCGCCTAGGCAAATTGCCCAGGCGACTGATGCTGGGTCAACAAGCTTGCCAGAGGCAATCACTCGCACTCGTGGTTTAAGATTGTGCTTGATAAGGGCATTCGACAGGATAGGCAGGCTTTCCCTGAGTGGTAGGCCCATATAGTCAATAAGGCTTTGGGGCGCGGCGCCCGTACCCCCATCAGCGCTATCAAGACTAATGAAATCAGGGGCTGACTCTATACCTCGGGCGTTAATAGCCACGCAAAGCTCTTCAATAAAGCTTTCATCGCCTAGGACTATTTTAAAACCAGTCGGTTTCCCTGTGACTTCACGGATGTGTCCAATGGTATCCAGCAACTCGGCTACTGAATCAATCTCGGGGTGACGATTTGGGCTGATGGAATCCTGACCCGCGGGAATACCACGGATTGCGGAAATTTCTTCGCTCACTTTTTCGCCTGGCAGTATGCCGCCTTTACCGGGCTTGGCGCCCTGGCTTAATTTGAGTTCGAACATCCTGATCTGCGGGATTGCGCTGATTTCCCGCAGTTTGTCGTCGCTCAGGTTGCCCTTCTCGTTCCGCACCCCGTATTTGGCGGTGCCAATCTGCATCACAATATCGGCGCCGCCCTCCAGGTGAAATGGGCTTAGTCCCCCCTCTCCGGTATTCATCCAGCAGCCCGCCATTCTTGCGCCTGCCGACAGAGCCAAGACGGCGGGTTTTGAAATGGCGCCATAGCTCATGGCTGAAATATTGAAGATTGACGCTGGCCTGTAGGGCTGTCGGCAGTAGGGGCCAATCTTCAATGTTTGGCCTTTTACAGAGTCCCTTTCCAATTTAGGAAAGGCAGTGTTTGAAAAGATGACAGTGCCGGGGGGGGCCAGGCTTCTGGTAGAGCCAAAGGCGACAGTGCTGTCGATATTCTTGGCGGACCGGTATACCCAGGAACGCTCTGCGCGATTAAAAGGTAGTTCTTCCCTGTCTTGGGCAAAGAAATATTGGCGGAAGAATTCACCCATGCTCTCAAACAGGTAGCGGAAACGGCCAACAACCGGGTAGTTTCTGCGAACCGCATGGGAAGTCTGGTTAATGTCGACCAGGTACATCACGATGATTGCGATAACTAAAATGGTAAAGCCTATTACGAAACCATCGACTAATAGCGTGGTAACGACCTTGAAGTATTCGTGCAGTCGGGTAAATTCCATTTTTTGTCCTTTGGGCGCTGGTTTGGCCAGGCTAAGCGGTTTTGATGATTCGTAAAACGATCTGTTGACATGCAAGATACTGGTAATTGGCGTAGCATGCGACTTCTTCAGGGGCCCAACGAGGTACCCAAATATTGAATCCCTTGTATAAAACAAGATGAGTTGGAAAGCAGAGATATGACAGAGAGAGTGACGATTGGCCAGTTAAACATCGCGAAGGTTTTAAGTGATCTTCTGGAAAATGAAATTTCGCCGGGGACGGGAGTTTCGTCAGGCCATTTCTGGTCGGAAATGGAGTCTGTTCTTAAAGAATTTGTGCCGCGAAATCGAGCCTTGTTAGCGAAGCGTGATGAGCTCCAGTCGAAAATCGATAGTTGGCATCAGGAACATGCCGGACAGCAGATTGATGAAGTGGAATATACGGCCTTTTTGCGTGAAATCGGTTATCTCCTTGAAGAGGGTCCTGATTTTGAAATCACCACTCAAAATGTAGATGAGGAAATCGCATTAACGGCCGGGCCGCAACTGGTGGTTCCGGTGATGAATGCACGTTTTTCATTGAACGCAGCTAACGCGCGTTGGGGAAGCTTGTACGACGCCCTGTATGGCACCGATGTTATCCCAGAGAGCGATGGTGCTGAAAAGGGGGCGCATACAATACTGTTCGGGGTGATCGCGTGATCGCTTACGCAGCCAACTTCCTGGACGAGACATATCCGCTTCAAGGCGCCCAGCACCGGGACGCTGTCCAGTACCGGATTGTTGAAGGGGCAGTTGAAGTCCAGCTTGAAAATGGTGAAACCACAAGTCTGGCTAACCCTGCGCAGTTTATGGGTTATCTTGGCGAAGAGGGCGAACCTTCCGGTATTCTGTTGAAACACAATGGCTTGCATATTGAGATCCAGATCGATCGTGAAGACTCCATCGGCAAAAATGAAAAGGCCGGTGTGAAGGACATCTTGGTTGAGTCGGCGCTGACCACTATTCAAGATTGCGAGGATTCTATTGCTGCGGTCGATGCGGACGATAAAGTCATTGTCTACGGCAACTGGCTTGGTCTGATGTCAGGCAAGCTGGTCGAAGAATTTAATAAGGGTGATCAGGTGGTTCGGCGCACGTTAAACCCGGATCGGATCTATAAGGGTGCAGATGGGGGTGATGTGACGCTTCACGGCCGGAGCCTGCTGTTGATTCGTAATGTGGGCCACTTGATGACCAATGATGCCATTCTGATGGCTGATGGGAGCGAAATACCGGAGGGCATCATGGACGGCATGTTCACAAGCCTGATTGCGATGCATGACTTAAACAAAACGGGTTCGCTGCGAAACTCCAGGAAGGGTAGCGTATACATTGTTAAACCAAAAATGCATGGCCCGGAAGAAGTTCAACTGACCGTCGATCTGTTTGCGAGAATCGAGACGGCGTTTGGCCTTCCTGTGAATACCATTAAAATAGGCATTATGGACGAAGAGCGGCGTACAACGCTTAACCTGAAGGAATGCATTCGTGTTGCAAAAGATCGTGTGATCTTTATCAATACCGGTTTTCTTGATCGCACAGGAGATGAAATTCATACCAGTATGGAAGCAGGGCCGATGGTGAAGAAAACGGCTATGAAACAGCAGGTTTGGATTAGATCCTACGAAGATTGGAACGTGGATGTTGGCCTGGCTGCCGGACTGCAGGGTAAGGCGCAGATCGGTAAAGGTATGTGGGCAATGCCGGACGAAATGGCTCAGATGATGGAGCAGAAAATAAGTCACCCTAGCGCAGGTGCTAACACCGCCTGGGTGCCTTCACCGACAGCCGCAACATTACATGCGATGCACTACCACCAGTTGAATGTCATGAGCAGGCAGGACGAACTGAAGGCGCGAACCCGGGCGAACCTGTCTGACCTATTGACGATTCCGACGCTAAGTGGTGAAAACCTGTCGGCGAAAGATGTGCAGCAGGAGCTTGAGAACAATGCTCAGGGGATTCTAGGTTATGTTGTTCGCTGGATTGATCAGGGTGTCGGATGTTCGAAGGTTCCGGATATTAATGATGTTGGTTTGATGGAAGATCGGGCGACACTGCGGATATCTTCCCAGCATATTGCTAACTGGATTCGCCATGGCGTTTGCAGTGAAGAGCAGGTGATGCAAACGTTGAAAAAAATGGCAGCTGTAGTTGATCGCCAGAACTCAGCGGACGCGGTGTATCGTGACATGGCTCCGAATTTTGATGACAACGTTGCTTTTCAGGCTGCGTGTGATCTTGTATTCAAGGGCAAGGACCAACCAAACGGATATACTGAGCCGGTTCTGCACGCAAGACGGAAGGAAGCAAAGGCGCGATACGGCGCCTAACCACATGTCACCCACTATCAAGCAGCGTATAGACGCTGTGTATAGGTGCTGTGTCAAGCGAGGGTAGAGTGACTGAGGAATCGGCTCCGGCAAAGATTCTCATCGTAGAAGATGAAGCGCTGATAGCGCATGAAATTAGGCACAGGCTCACCAAAATGGGCTGGGAAGTCGTTGGCACGGCTTTTGGCGAAGAAGCGGTTGAACTAGCGCTGGAAACTCGACCGGATCTGTTACTAAGCGATATCCAACTGCGTCACGGTTTAAATGGTATCGACCTGGCTGAAAGAATCCAGGCGGTGATGGATATTCCGGTTGTTTTTCTGACGGCTTTCTCGGATGAAGACACCGTTGCGAGAGCCAAAAAAGTCACCCCCTTTGGTTATATCATCAAGCCCGTTGAGAATCGTGATCTCCAGATTACGATTGAAATGGCGCTCTATAAATTCCGCGTAGAAAAAGAGCTCAAAGAAAAACAACAGCTGCTGGAAACTGCACTTGCCTGTATTGGCAATGCGCTGATTTTTTTGGATCAGGACGGGAAAATCATCAACATTAATCAGGACGCTGGAGAATTGCTGGGGCGGGACCTGAGCGCTGGTGCAGCCTGGCATGAAGTGCTTGGTGAAAAATCATCAGTCACCGGTCATGTAAAAAGTGCGCTTCGTTACAAGAGCCTGACCAAACTGCCACCTTTTCTGATGCAGCGTCCCGGTAGTACTAAATTGGTTGATGGTATTGTAGGTCCCATGGTCGAGGGTGCGGTATTAATCCTGAGAGATCTGGGTGATATTGAAGACCCTGTTAAGCTGGGTGCTACAGAAAGGTATGCCATGCTTGGCTCAGATCAACTGTCCCCCAGTGAATCATCTTTTTGTCAGGTTATGATCTCGCCAGATGGTGCGACTAGCGCGGTTTTATCTGAAATTGTTGAAGATGTGCGTGCCAGACTCGACTCATCCATGAGAGCGACCGACTTGGTCAGTATATTCGCCAATTCTATGGTGTCCGTTAGTTTACCCTACACCGCGGTAACAGCGGGAGAGCAGATAGCTTCCGCGCTATTGCGGCAACTTAATCAATACGAGCATTCGGGCAAGTCGGTTACCTTTAGTGCCGGGCTTGCCCATAGCGCAGGTGGGGACCAGGAACCAATTGAATTGTTTCGCCGTGCCACGTCTGCTCTGGATACAGCAAGGCGCTTAGGTGGTAATCATCTTTGGGTTGATGGTGGTGAGCCTGATATTGATTCAAGAGAGATGAGCGGCAGCCAAGATCATCGGCACGTTGTGCTGCTGTGGAATGTGATGAATGCACTAGCCACGGCCAATGATGTTGACACGATGTGTGATGAATTCAGCCGACACCTTTTTCATGTGTTTAGAACAAAGCGTTCGGCGCTAGTTAAGGTTGCCGACGACAAGATTAATCTTGAGGTTGGGTATACCCATGGTCTTGGCAAGGCTCGCGACATTTCAGACCTGGAATTAAGTGAACGTGAATTTTCAGCGATCAAAGCTGTGTCAAAAGGAGAGTGGCAGGATCAGTTGAGCAGCGATACGGTGTTGTTTGGCCTAGCGGGGCGCTGGGTGCTCTTTTTGTCGGGTAGTCAGTTTAACGCTGAGGACCAAGCTTTTTTGTCCACCTTAAGTACCTATTTCGGCAGTAGTATTTCACGCTTTGATGTTGAGCCAGAGCCTGTTGAGGTCGTTGACTCTGCGGATCAGCAACTGGTTTATGATTCGGCAGAAATGCGACATGTGCTTGATACCGCAGATCTTGCTGCGCCTACAGATGTTACGGTGCTGCTATCGGGTGAGTCAGGTACCGGTAAGGAAGTCGTTGCCAGATACATTCATCAAAAGGGCAGTCGCCAGGACAAGCCGCTGGTTGTGGTAGATTGCGGCGCGGTGTCACCCAGCCTGATCGAGAGCGAACTTTTTGGCCACGTGAAGGGTGCTTTCACTGGCGCTACATCGAACTTCACCGGGCGATTGAAGGAGGCCAATGGCGGAACGGTATTGCTTGATGAAATTGGTGAACTACCATTAGATATTCAGGTAAAGCTTCTGCGGTTCGTACAGGATAGGCAGGTTGCGGCAGTGGGTTCTAATCAGTACGAAACGGTTGATGCTCGGGTTATTGCGGCCACCAACAGAGATCTAAAAGAGATGGTGGGTGAAGGCAAATTCAGGGAAGACCTGTATTACCGGCTTAATGTTTTTTCAATCTCTGTACCGCCCCTACGTGATCGACAGGCCGACATCCTGAAAGTGGCTCGGTATTTTCTGAGGCAATTTTCTGCCCGCTACAACAAAACGGTTACAGGTTTTACAGCTGATGCTGAACAAGCGCTTCTGGGTTACGCTTGGCCAGGTAACATCCGAGAGTTGTCCAATGTCGTTAATCGAGCGGTGATAATGAGTAAGGACCAGCTTATTACACCGATCCAGGTAGGTGTATTTGGTGGCGCAACTGATTCGCGTGTAGCGCAACGAAAAGCTATCGGGATACGGTCAATCTTAAAAGCGGTGGTAGATATAGGGGTAAGTGGTGGTAAACCTTTAGCCGTTGGGCGTTACCTTGAAGAAGATTTTATCGTTATGAGCGTTAAACATCACAATGGCGTGCTTAACAGGGCGGCACTGTCAATAGCAGTGCCGGAATCAACACTCCGCCGAAAGATCCAGAAAATGGAGTCAACCTATGGGTCTCTTGAGACTGAACGACCAGTTGACTGGCCGGTTACTTCTGAGCTGTTTCATGAGTTGATGAAAATAGCTTCACGGGAAGCTGCGCAGCCTTTGAATATTCTGGAGATACTGTTGATGGGCGAACTTGAAGACCGAAAACTAAGCCGCAACGTTTGCGCTCAGCTGTTCGGTGTGTCACTGCCAACCTATCGCCGAATGGAGGAAGATTTCGCCAATATTTTCTAAATAGAAAATAATGGCGGAAAATAATGGCGAATTTACCGATTTATCTCGCCATTAAATTTTTTCTTTGACGACCCAAACCACGCTCGCCTAAAAACTTTAATCAAATCAGTGGTATGGAAGTTTTTGCAATACTGGCACAAAAACTGCTGTCTAACTGTCGTCAAACCGACCGTTGGAGCAGAGAACGATGCAAAAATTTACGATATACACCTTGTCGATAGTAATTTGTCTTACCGGTTTCTATTCGGCCTTAGACTTTCTGGAAGGAATACTGAAACAGAATGACTTGTCAATTTCGGTAGATGATAGACGGCGCGTGGGCGCTGACAACATCGAAGCTATGGGCAGAGATGGTGAGTCGGACCCTATAATGGCAAGGTTTTTGTGGGAAGATGAGCCGTCGAAGCAGGACGTTGAGAAGGCGGATGTTGCTTTAAGTCCGAATGTCGTTTTGGATCCTAATGTTGTTGTGGATCCGGATGCCGAGCAGCGGGTTGCAAGGTTCCTTTGGCGGGATGCGAGTCCAATCCCGTCTGCATCACCAGATCGGTTAGAACTTCAATGGAGCGAGCAGGGAACGCTG
>JABIVN010000258.1 GCA_018667205.1 Gammaproteobacteria bacterium
ACTCATAGTGTAAGTGAGGCGCGGTTGCCCAGCCGGAATCGCCCACATAGCCAATCGTTTGCCCTTGTCGAACAGACGTGCCGGCCCTAATGCCTTTTGCAAAACCGTTGAGGTGTAGGTACTTAGTTGTGTACTGCTGACCATGTTGAATGACTACGTATCTGCCTGAGGCATTGTTCTGGCGGGCCATGGTGACTTTACCGTCGCCCGCTGCGACAACGGGTGTGCCCCTTCTTGCAGCATAATCAATGCCCCTGTGTGGCATGACGCGTTTATGGATTGGGTGCAAACGCCGTAAGTTGAAGCTAGAGCTGACGTGAGAAAAGTGTACTGGGTCACGTAGAAAGGCCTTTCTCAAACTTCTACCTTCGGGAGTGAAGTAATCTCTGCGGCCTGAATCATCGACGTAACGGACAGCTTTGTAGTTCTTGCCGTAGTTGCTGAACTCTGCAGCGAGTATGTCACCCTGACTGATCTTCTCGCCTTCAACGTAAACATCTTCGAACAAGACAGTAAAGCTATCGCCCTGCCTGAGGTCGAGTGCAAAGCTTATGTCCCACTGGAAAATGTAAGAGAGTTTCATGATGAGATTGTCGGAAAGACCAGCATCTTTTCCTGCTTGATACAGAGATGGATTGTCCGCAGTGATGGTCGCGGTTTTGTAGTTGAGGATAACCTCAGGTTCCAGGAGTTCCCATTCTGAGTTTAACTGGCCGTCGCGGTTGACGACGTGAAGCGTTTTTAAGCGATTGACCTCGTAGGCGAGATCCTGCAGTTTTCCAGAGTCCGTCTTTCTGATTTTGATAGATTGGCCGGGCATTATTTTACCCAGAACAGCGGTATCTGGCCCGAGAGATATGACCTCATGCAGTTCCCGCGGGGAAAGGCCGGCCTTGTCGAAGATAGAAGCCAGGCTGTCGCCAGAGCGAATTTTGAATGATTTCCAGGGTTGCTCTGAACTCACCTGAACTTCGGGTGCTGGTTCAGGCGCTAACTCTGGCTTTGACGGTTTGATCGAAAGCGAAACAGGAATCTGCTCGGCCATCTGTTCGTTGTCGCTATCTGGAACGGCTGACATGGCAACGACCAGAGCTAGTGCCAGAAGTAAAGCGGTCGAAAGATGTGTTTTTGGATATCCAGCCATTTTTTTGTCGCCTCAATTGAGGTCTTGTTGTTGATTGTTAAAAGACGTCGCTAACTATATAAAATATATACATTTAGTGGAAGCAGTTTTCTGGTTTTGATGAGTCGAGTGTTTGCTACCTGCTTTGAAATCCAGCTGACTTACTGTATTTTGCGCGTCCTAGAACGGTCTTGGTGAGATTTCGGGAGCGAGAGCGTACAGAGGCGCTGCAATCGGTGCAAGCTGGTTCTGGATCACAGTGATGAATAGGTGGACGTATGGTGGTGGCAACAGGTTTGATCGAACAAATGCGAGACTTGGGCCTTATTGCTCAGGTCAGCAGTGAGGAAGCGCTTACTAATCATCTGTCTGAGGGATGCCGAACAGTCTATTGTGGCTTTGATCCTACGGCCGATAGCCTTCATATTGGAAACCTGGTTCCGCTCTTAGCGCTTCGCCGGTTTCAGCTGGCAGGACATCGACCCATTCTTCTAGTGGGTGGCGCGACTGGAATGATAGGCGATCCGGGTGGCCGTAACTCAGAGCGAGATTTGAAGTCAGCGGACCAGGTGAAAGCCTTCGTAGTAAAAATTCGTGAGCAGGCCAGTCAATTCTTGGATTTTAATTGTGGCGACAACTCCGCCGTTGTTGTGGATAACGCGACCTGGACAGAGAATCTGACAGTTATCGATTTTCTTCGGGATATTGGTAAGCACTTTAGCGTCAATGCGATGGTGCAAAAGGAAACAGTGAAGCGCCGTCTTGAAGACGATAGTTCGGGTATCAGCTATACCGAGTTCAGCTATATGATTTTGCAGTCATATGATTACGCCATACTGAACCGTGACTATGACTGCACTATTCAAATGGGCGGTAGTGATCAATGGGGCAATATCACCAGCGGCATTGATCTGGTTCGACGTCTAAATGGTCAGCAAGCGCACGCGATTACGTATCCCTTGATCACCAACGCGGATGGCACCAAGTTCGGAAAGAGCATGGGTAATGCGGTCTGGATTGATCCGTCTAAAACCTCTCCCTACAGCTTTTATCAGTTTTGGCGAAATGCGGCAGATGCCGACGTTATGCATTACCTACGCATTTTCACCTTTCTTGAAAAGGCG
>JABIVN010000259.1 GCA_018667205.1 Gammaproteobacteria bacterium
CCCGCTGAATGACAAACATGACATCGGGGCGCCCGGCATCATACTCGTCAAAGACAAGTGCACAGCCTCTTTGCAATGCCCAAGGAAGTAATCCCTCTTTGAACTCCGTGATCTGCTTGCCATCCTTCAGGACAATCGCATCCTTGCCCACAAGGTCTATTCTGCTGACGTGACTGTCAAGGTTGATCCTGATACAAGGCCAGTTCAACCGAGCCGCAACCTGTTCAATGTGCGTCGATTTACCAGTTCCATGATAACCCTGAATCATGCATCTACGGTTATGCGAGAACCCAGCCAGAATTGCTAACGTGGTCTCGTGGTCGAACAGGTAACTTTTATCAATTGCAGGGACATGTTCAGACGTTTGCGAGAATGCAGGCACCTGCAAATCCACATCCATTCCAAAAACTTCCCTTACGCTAACTTGGGTATCAGGGATACCATCCCCCTCTAATGCACCGAGCTTTTCTGCCATCACTGCTATACCTAACTATTGAATCCTTGTGTTTTATTCCACCCCTTCTGATCGACCCTTTTTCGTCGATCGAAGCCGTCTGTGGTACCTTCACCCTACGACTCGATCAACCAATAGATGGTCAATAGCGCTGCCGTGGGAGGATCAAAGAATAGCGTTATTAGGGCATAAATGCTATTCAACCATCAGACATTCCCCACCAGACAGGCAGCTAAAAAGTGCTAACCTATTGCAAGATACAAAGCATACCAATAACAAGCCCAGACGAATCGCAACATACCTGAGCATCAGGCCTGATGATAAAACCCCTGATAGTAAAACATGTGACAGGCGGGTGCTTGATTCATAGACGGAGCCCTGCAAGCCTAAATACGACATCCTTCAACTTTCGCCATGGGTCGCCGGACTCCAGCCCTTTTACAGCTCGATCTACTGACCCCAATTGCAGCAGCATCTCCTGGAGTGACTGCGAATTGTGTCGATCCAGGCATTTTGTGACCAATGGAACTCGTTTGTCCCACACCCGGGCCTTCTTAAAGACTTCTCGCTGACCAGCGCCCTGATTGATCGCCGTTTTAATGCTTTCCATTGACCTGATTTCGCGCACCAACATGTTAACAATAAATAGCGGTTCTACGCCTTCAGCCTTAAGCCCCGTCGTCATTCGAACGCAGCGATTTATGTCACCTGCCAACCCAGCATCAATAAGTTTAAAGACATCGTAACGGGCGCTGTCTGCAACGCCTACGCTGACATCATCGACAGTAACTTCTCGCTCACCAACAATGAGTTTAAGGCGCTCAATTTCCTGCACTGAAGCCAAAAGATTGCCTTCAGTCCGCTGCGCCATCACCCGCACGGCATCCCGGGTCACTTTTAATCCAGCCTGACGAAACCTATTTTCCAACCACCTGAGTAACTCCTTTGCCTCGATTGGCCAGACCTGAACAAATCCAGCCGCCGCTTCAACATTCTTGAACCATTTTGTTCGCTGTGTTGACTGATCCGTGCGCGGCAGTACCAGCAGCAGAGCGTTATCTTCGGACAAACTCGACACTAATTCGGTCAAAACCTTACCCCCCGCATCACCCGGCTTGCCTGTCGGCAAACGAACCTCGATCAACTTTTTCTCAGAGAACAAAGACATGCTGTTACTGCTGTATAACAGGCTGTTCCAGTCGAAGCCGGATTCTGCATAGAAAAGGTCCCGTTCAACAAAGCCCTGCGCTTTGAGTCCACGGCGAACGAGATCACAGCTTTCCTGAACGAGAAGCGGTTCATCGCCACTGACAATGAAGCTTCGCAAACTTTTCTGCTTTAATGTTTCAACCAGCTTGTTAGCGTAGATCTTCACCGTATCAAGGCGCGGGCCCGGCGAGGAAATTGACCCGACGAATTAACTGCTTAGCCAAGTTAACCCTCATATCAGACAATAGCTGGGCCTGTTCTTCGTAACTGGCGGAAAGATTGTTCGAATCGACAGCGTAGACTCGCTGGGCAACCAGGGTGGCGTCTTCAAGCAAGAAGCTTCCGCCCCGGGAAATAGATACATCAAGCTCAAGCCGGAGTTCATATTCTGCCGCGTTAAACAAATCCGTGGTTGCCACCGACCTGCGATCGGATCGCTCATCGAGCAGATGAACTGAAATAACGCCAGCGCCCGCCGGCACGATCTGAATATCTCTATCTTCAAGGGCTTGCCTGAAGGCTCTTGAACTGAGCGGTGCGGCCGTGGCACCAACGATATTCAACACCTCGACACCGCCAACTTCGGTGCCGCGAAGCTGGAAACCGCAACCAGCAACCCCTAGCAGGGTCGCCAACACAACATATCTGACTACACTTTCAAGAAACCACAAAATTCAGGATCTTGTTCGGTACGTAGATGGTTTTTCTAATCGTTTTATCAATAAGAAACTTTTCAACATTATCCTGCAACCTGGCAACCCTCGTGGCCTCATCTTGATCTGCATCCGGTGAGAGTTCAACTTTTCCGCGCAGTTTACCGTTTACCTGCACAGCAAGTTCAATCACTGACTTCTCTAACGCGCTTTCGTCCACGGACAGCCAGTCAGCAATCTCAATATCCCCAAGCCCCAACATGCGCCAAAGCGCATGACAAATATGAGGGGTGATCGGTGACATGATCAGCACCGCCGCGGTCAGGGCTTCATGGACGACTGCTCGGCCCTGGCCTGAACTATCCTCAAATTTAGCGACCTGATTCATCAGTGACATAACGGCAGCCACGACCGTGTTGAACGCCAACCGGCGACCAAAGTCATCTTCACACTTTGCCAGCGTTTCGTGCACCGCCCGGCGAAGGTCTTTTTGTTCGCTCGACAGTGAAGCAATATCCAGTGATGGCATCGCTCCACCCGAAAGATGATCGACGACCGTATTCCAAAGTCTGGTTCTAAGCCACTTGTTGGCTGACTCAACGCCATTTTCTGACCATTCAAAGGATTGTTCAGGCGGCGCCGCGAACATCATCGCCATCCTCACCGCGTCGGCACCAAACCGGTCCATTAAAAGTTGTGGATCACCGGCATCGCCGGCTGACTTGGACATCTTGGTTCCGCCCTGGAGCACCATTCCCAGCGCCAAAAGCTTTTCGAAGGGTTCATCTGATTCGACCAGACCCTCATCACGCATCACCTTATGAAAGAATCTTGCATACAGAAGATGAAGGATCGCGTGCTCTTCTCCACCAACATAGTGATCCACTGACGTCCAGTACTTGGCGCGATCGTCGAGCATGCCCCCACTGTGGTTATGACTCGCGAACCTGGCGTAGTACCAGGAAGATTCCATAAACGTGTCAAATGTATCAGTCTCTCGAATAGCAACAGACCCACAATTAGGGCAGCTCGTCTGGTACCAGTCCTTCATTTTTTTGATAGGAGACCCAACGCCCTCAAACTCTACGTCCGTCGGTAGCACTACCGGCAGGTCTTTATCGGGCACAGGAACCGCGCCACACTTATCACAGTTAATAATAGGAATCGGGCAACCCCAGTAGCGTTGCCGCGAAACCCCCCAATCACGCAAACGATAGTTGGTTTGTCTTTCGCCACAATTCTTCTCAACCAGCGCCTGGGCAATCGTTTTGAAAGCCTGATCGAATTTCAACCCGTCATATTCACCAGAGTTCACCAGCACACCACGCTCAGTAAACGCTTCCAGATCCAGGTTACAGTCTGCCTGGCTAACTTCACCTGGCGCTATGACCTGTTTGATTGGCAGGCCGTATTTCTTGGCAAACTCCCAATCCCGCTGGTCATGCCCCGGCACTGACATGACGGCACCGGAACCGTATTCCATCAAGACAAAATTAGCGACCCAGACAGGCACAGGCTCACCCGTTATGGGATGGATGACATTTCGGCCCGTGGGCATGCCCTGCTTTTCCTGCTTCGCCATGTCCGCTTCTGCAACTTTAGTTTGGTTGCAGCCATCAAGAAATGTCTGAAGTTTGGGGTTACTACTGGCTGCTGATACCGCCAGGGGGTGCTGGGGTGCTACCGCAAGATAAGTCACACCCATCAGGGTGTCAGGACGCGTGGTATAGACCGAGACAGACTCAACAGCATCTAATTGAAATTTAATTTCTACGCCTTCAGACCGTCCAATCCAGTTGCGCTGCATTGTCTTGATTTTGTCAGGCCAGCCAGGAAGCTTATCCAGATCTTCAATTAACTCTTCGGCGTAGTCCGTGATCTTCACAAACCACTGCGCTAGTTCCCGTCTTTCAACCAGCGCATCAGAGCGCCAACCGCGACCGTTAATGACCTGTTCGTTTGCAAGGACGGTCTGGTCAACCGGATCCCAGTTGACGAAGGCTGCTTTCTTATAAACGAGGCCTTTTCTAAACAGGCGTGTAAAGAACCATTGCTCCCATTTGTAGTATTGCGGGTCACAGGTTTCGAACTCTCGACTCCAGTCAAAGGCAAACCCAAGTGCCTTCATCTGGGCCCGCATATGCGCAATGTTCTGATAGGTCCACTTCGCAGGCGGAATGTTTCGCTTAATTGCCGCATTTTCTGCGGGTAGCCCAAACGCATCCCAGCCCATTGGCTGCAGCACATTCTTGCCCTTGAGTCGCTGGAATCGACCAATCACATCGCCCAGCGTGTAGGTTCGAACGTGCCCCATGTGCAACTGGCCACTTGGATAGGGAAACATCGACAGGCAATAGAACTTGGGCTTGTCACTGTTCTCAGTGACCTCAAAGCTGCCGTTGTCGGCCCAGTGCTTCTGAACTTTTCTTTCAATGTCGGTATGGCTGTAATTATCTTCGCTCATGGCTCTGTCTATGTTCACTAATGCTTGTGATTATTATGATGCTTACGTTCGCTCAAAGGCCTTTTTTTAGCTCAGCGCTTAGTACACCCTTCCCAAATGAAAAGTCAATGTGCCGAAAAACCGGGAATTCTACAGGATGCAAATGGCAGGGCATATCACTGATCTCGCCGCAGGTAGGTAATCCCAATCAAAAGCAGGCAGAAACAAAGAACAGGGTAGCTGCCAAATTGGCTAAAAGGCGTTAACCCGGACCGAACCTCGACCTCTCCGCGCAGGATTCCGGCCTGGAACTGCGGCAGACGCGCCTGCACCACGCCACGATAATCCACCAACGCTGTGACACCGTTATTGGTGGCCCGAATCATGGCGCGACCATTCTCAAGGGCACGCATCCTTGCCATCTGAAAATGTTGCCATGGCCCAACAGATGAACCAAACCATGTATCGTTACTGACAGTCACCAGCAGATCCGGTGATTCAACGGATGATCTGACTAAATCTGGATAGACCACTTCATAACAAATTGAAAGTGACAGCCGATTACCCCCCGCTATCAGCGGCGACTGTTTATCTGGACCTATCATATTGTGCGACATCGGCAAATTGAAAAGCCCAATGACGCCACGGAGATAGTCTTCAAGGGGAACATATTCACCGAACGGTACCAGTCGGCGTTTGACGTATTGTCCCTCTCCGTTGCCTAAAACAATCACGGTGTTCTGGAAGCCCCCGGATTCATGACGATCCGGAATGCCAAGAACAAGGGCAGTCCCTGACATTGCGGCGAGTCTATCAAGATCTTCCAGCACGTTAGCCGCTCGCTCACGAAACAGCGTGATCGCGGCCTCTGGCCAAACCACCAGGTCACGGCCCCATTCGGTCTCACTGGCCTGCTTGTACAGGTCAACAATTGGCCCACGATTTTGCGGTTGCCATTTTAAATGCTGGTCTATATTTCCCTGAATAAGGGAAACGGACACCGTTCGCTCGTATCGGGTAAAAGTAAGATGACTGGCCGAAAGGCTCACTAGAAACAGTACAAACCCTGGGATCAACAATTGCCAAGAACGATGCGCGACCGCAAGATACAGACTCGTTCCTACCAATACGACAACAAGGCTCACGCCAAACACGCCGGCAACCGGTGCAATATTTTCCAGCGGCGTGCCCATCGCGCCATAACCAACAAACAACCACGGGAATCCCGTGAGGAACCAGGATCGAAACCATTCCTGCAACACCCAAAGCCCCGAGAAAGAGGCTGCGCCCAACAGACCCTGCCTTTTAAAGTAACGGGCATACAGAACCGCCTGCAGCACACAGGTCAGTGAATAAGATAGGACAAAGAGTAGAACCA
>JABIVN010000260.1 GCA_018667205.1 Gammaproteobacteria bacterium
AACGTCCCTCATTTGCGCGACATTACGACCATGATCGAGCTGCTGGTATCGCTTGGCGTAGAAGTTGTGATCGATGAAAAGATGAATATTGAGATTCATGCGAACACGATCAAGAGCTTTAAGGCGCCCTATGAGCTGGTGAAAACCATGCGTGCGTCGTTTAACGTGTTGGGACCATTGTTGGCTCATTACGGGCAGGCAGAAGTGTCATTGCCCGGAGGGTGTGCCATTGGCCCAAGACCGGTGGATCAACATCTGCGGGGCCTTGAGGCGCTGGGTGCCAAGATCGAAATGGTCGACGGTTACGTCAATGCAACGACCGATGGCGGCCTGAAGGGAGGGCATGTCTATTTTGACTTCAGCACAGTTGGCGGAACAGAACATATCATGATGGCGGCCTGCCTTGCGGACGGTGTGACGGTAATGGAAAACTGCGCGCGCGAGCCTGAAATTGTCGATCTTGCTGACTTCCTGAACAAGATGGGCGCTAAAGTTGAAGGCGCTGGTACAGATACGATTACGATTACTGGTGTGCCGTCAATGCACGGTTGTTCGCATAGAGTGATCGCCGATAGAGTCGAAACGGGAACCTACTTGATAGCAGCCGCGGCGACTGGTGGAAAGATCAAGATACGCGATGCAAACCCGGAGCACCTTGAGGTGGTTATTAGCAAGCTCAGAGAAGCGGGTGCGAAAATTACCACCGATGGCAGTACGATTGAACTGGATATGGAAGGGCGCAGGCCCAAGGCTGTTAGCCTTGTCACTGCGCCGTATCCGGGGTTTCCTACTGACCTTCAGGCACAAATCATTGCGCTCAACAGTGTCGCAGAAGGGATCAGTACCATCACGGAAACGATTTTTGAGAACCGTTTTATGCACGTACAGGAAATGAACAGGATGGGTGCCAAAATCCGGCTTGAAGGTAATAATACAACCGCGATAGTTGAAGGCGTCCCCCATTTAACCGGTGCGCCGGTCATGGCAAACGACCTGCGGGCATCAGTTTCGCTGGTCATCGCAGGCCTGGTTGCAGAAGGAGATACGATCGTAGATCGCATCTATCACATCGATCGCGGATATGAGCAGGTTGAGGAAAAGTTACAGAACCTCGGCGCTAATATCAGGCGAGTGGCGTCGGAGTGAGCTATGTCTGCAAAACTTGTCATTGCACTGACTAAAGGCCGGGTTCTGACGGACGAATTGTTGCTTCTCGCCCTGATAGGAATAGAGCCAAAAGAAGATCCGCAGAAGTCTCGTAAGTTGGTGTTTGAAACCAATCGGGATGATGTGGAAATTATGGTTCTGCGTGGTGCGGATGTTGCTACTTATGTGGAACATGGGATCGCTGACCTTGGCATGTCTGGTAAGGATGTGCTGTTGGAGCACAGCGGGGTCGGTTTCTATGAGCCTCTGGACCTTGGGCTGGGTAGATGCCAGATTATGGTCGCGGGCCTAAAAAATGAGCCCGAACTACCGTCCAGGCTTCGTATTGCGACGAAATTCACGAAAACAGCTAAGCGATATTATGCCGCGCAGGGAGTTCAGGTTGACATCATCAAGCTCTACGGAGCGATGGAACTTGCCCCGGTAACCGGTATGGCTCACCGAATTGTTGATATTGTAGAGACGGGTAATACGCTCAAAGCTAATGGCCTTGTCCCTATGGAGCTGATTGCAGAGGTCAGCACTCGCCTTATTGTTAACGAATCTTCATTTAAAACTAAGTACGATCGGATCAGTTCGCTTATTGAAGCGCTGGGAAAAGAAACATGATTGCGCGGCTGGATAGCGATTCACCGCTGTTTGATTCGGCGTTGAAATCCTTGGGTGAGTTTCCAGAACAGGATCGGATTCAGATACGCGCTAGTGTCACTGCCATTCTGGCAGATGTGCGGGTCAGGGGGGACGAAGCCCTGGTTGAGCTGACCAATCGCTTTGATGGCCAGTCCGCTTTGAATATGGCGGCGCTTTCGATCGGGCAAGATCAGTTGCTGGAGGCTTATGAGTCCATTGATGATCTTGTTCGTGATGCTCTGATAGAGTCAGCCGACAGGGTTCGTGAGTACCATGAGCATCAAAAATCGTCGATAGGCTCGGGCGATGGATGGCGTTATACGGATAGTATGGGTAACCAGCTCGGACAGAGCATTCGGCCAATGTCGCGGGTAGGCATCTATGCCCCAGGCGGGAAAGCATCTTATCCGTCGACGGTAATAATGACCGCGATTCCTGCTCAGGTTGCCGGTGTGAAGGAGATGGTCCTTTGCGTCCCAACCCCCGGGGGTGAACTTAATCCAGTGCTGTTGGCTGCCGCGCATCTTTGTGGGATTGATCATGTGTTTGCCCTGGGTGGAGCTCAGGCAATTGCGGCGATGGCCTTTGGGACTGAAGCCGTACCGAAAGTCGACAAGATTGTCGGCCCGGGTAACATCTATGTCGCGACCGCCAAGGAGATGGTGTTCGGTAAGGTGGGAATCGATATGATTGCCGGTCCATCTGAGGTGTTGATTGTGGCGGATGATAGCGCCGACCCGAGTTGGGTGGTCCAGGATATGTTCGCCCAGGCAGAGCATGACGAGATGGCTCAGGCAATTGTCATTTCGCCCAGTGAAAAACTGCTGGAAGCGATCGCGCAGCAGCTACCTATTAAATTGGCTCAGCAAAAGCGTCAGCCTATCATTGCTGAAGCAATTTCCAGCAGGGGAGCTCTGATCAAGGTCAAGGACCTTAATGAAGCGTTCGAGATTGTGAATAAAATTGCGCCAGAGCACTTGCAGCTGGCGATTCACGCCCCCGAGGGCTGGTTGCCCAGCGTGCAGCATGCAGGCGCGATATTCCTGGGTGTGGATACGGCAGAGGTCGTAGGTGACTATACGGCGGGTCCAAGTCATGTATTACCGACGAGTGGTACCGCTCGGTTCGCTTCCCCCCTGGGGGTGTATGACTTTCAGACTCGTACTTCGATCATCCAATGTTCCCGTGAGGGAGCAATAAAGCTTAGCCGCGCGGCTGCGATTCTTGCCAGCGAAGAAGGTCTTTATGCCCATGCCGAGTCCGCCTTGGCTCGATTAAAGGGTTAACGGGCGCTGAATGTTAGGTCCCTTACAGCGTTACCTGAAAGGCGTAGATCAAGGAGAATATCAGCGGGATGACTCCCAGGAGGTGGCGCTGAGACTCCTGCAGAAACTCTTTGATGAAATTAGTGCCTCTGTGGACCAGCCCCGTTCTGGCTTCTTCACGCGTCTCATAGGAAAAAAAGGCAACCCTCCCTTGGTCCGGGGTTTGTACTTTTGGGGTGGGGTAGGGCGAGGTAAAACATTTTTGATGGATCTGTTTTACGAAGAGTTGCCCATAAAACAAAAGAAACGTTTGCACTTTCACCGGTTTATGCGCCAGGTTCATCAGAAACTCAATGATTTTCAGGGTGAATCGAACCCGCTTAAAAAAGTTGCGGCCAGTTTCGCAGGACAGGCTAGAGTGATTTGTTTCGACGAATTCTTTGTGAGTGATATTACTGATGCAATGCTGCTCGCGGGCTTGCTTGATGAGATGTTCAAGCTAGGCGTGACCCTGGTCGCCACCTCAAATGTAGAGCCTGATCACCTATACGAAAACGGACTGCAGCGCCGGAAATTCCTACCAGCGATTGAGTTACTCAATACTCATACGTTGGTTCACAACATGGACGGAGGCTTGGATTATCGACTTCGAGCGTTGGAATCCGCCGAAATTTACCATTTCCCGCTGGATGATGCTGCGGAAACCGGGTTGCAGGCAGCTTTTCACAGTATTTCCCCTGATGAGGGGAGGGCAGCAGTTGTGCTGCCAATAGAGGGCCGTGACATTGCAACACGCCGCTGTGGTGACGGCGTTGCCTGGTTTGAGTTTGCGGCGCTATGTGATGGTCCAAGAAGTCAGAATGACTATATTGAATTGGCACGCTTGTTCCAGACTGTGCTGATTGGCAATGTCCCAAGGTTTGGTGAGCAGAAAGAGGATCAGGCCCGGCGGTTTATCAGTCTTGTCGATGAGTTTTATGACAGGAGTGTAAAACTGATCTTGTCTGCGGAATCCCCCATCCTAGATCTTTATCATGGGCGTAGGTTGGCGTTTGAGTTTCAGAGGACCGAGAGCCGCCTGCAGGAGATGCAGTCGAAGGAGTATCTATCAAGGCAGCACAAGCCTTAAGCCGCGGCCAACCAGGCTAAAATAGATCAGCATATGATCTGACAGAAAGGGCCGTGTTGAGTGCGGCCGTGTTTTGTACCAATTGCTCGGCGATATGTCGTATTTATGGTCTAAATAAGGGATGAAAATCAAGGAATTACCCCGGTTCGATTGGTTCCTTTATTCTCCTTGCAACTGAGATGCCCCTTGGTTAATATGCGCGCTCCCTGAACCCTGATCTGTGTATACACAAAGAGGGTTTCGAACATCACAAGACGGTTAGTTATTAAGCATGAAGACAGTTAGCGCCAGAAAAGAAACAGCAACGCACAAATGGTATGTCGTGGACGCATCAGGCAAGACCCTGGGGCGACTTTGTACAGAGATTGCGAACCGCCTGAGAGGCAAGCATAAGCCAGAGTTCACACCGCACGTTGACACGGGTGACTATGTCGTCGTTGTCAACGCCGAAAAGATCGTGGTAACCGGTAAAAAGGCAACCGACAAGCTTTATCACCACCACACTGGATACCCTGGAGGCATTAAGTCTATTTCTTTTGACAAGCTTCTGGTCAAGTCTCCGGAAATGATCATTGAAAAAGCAGTCAAGGGCATGATGCCAAAGAATAAGTTGAGCCGTGCAATGCTCTCCAAGCTGAAGGTCTATGCGGGCAACGATCATCCCCATAGTGCACAGCAACCCACGCTATTAGAAATTTAACTAAAACCAGTATTTAGGTAACAGCCAATGACCCAGTATTACGGAACCGGAAGAAGAAAATCAGCCAAGGCACGAGTCTTTATGACCGCTGGCGATGGGAGCATCCGGGTAAACGACCGTAGCCTCGATGAGTACTTCGGTAGAGAAACGGCTCGTATGATCGTGAGGCAACCTATGGAAGTTGCTGATGTTACAGGGAAATTCGACTTCAACGTCACTGTTCGAGGTGGCGGTGGATTCGGCCAGGCTGGTGCGATCCGGCATGGAATCACTCGTGCACTTCTAGCGTACGATGAGACGCTTCGGCCAACCCTGCGAAGTGCAGGTTTCGTCACGCGAGACGCAAGATCCGTCGAACG
>JABIVN010000261.1 GCA_018667205.1 Gammaproteobacteria bacterium
AACAGGCGTCCGTAAGGGTTCAGGCGCAGCGCCTGGCGATTGAACAGGTAGGAAATCATTGAAAGCACGATTGGCACTCGAACAATATTTTAGGGAACGGCCCCCGATGGCGGTTGCCGTCAGTGGCGGGGTCGATAGCATGACGCTTGCTGTGCTGGCACATCGTGTCCAGCCAGCGACGCAGATCTTTCACGCGATTTCCCCGGCGGTCCCGTTCCAGGCAACAGACAGGGTTGAATTGCACGCCAAGCGCGAAGGCTGGCAGCTTAAGATCATTGATGCAGGTGAGATGGAAGATCCCCAGTACCTCGCTAACCCGGCAAACCGGTGCTATTTCTGCAAAACAAATCTTTACGATCGGGTTGTTGAGAACACGACCTTAACCGTGGCTTCAGGAACGAATCTTGATGATCTGGGCGACTATCGTCCTGGCCTGATTGCGGCGCAGGAACATCAGGTGTGTCATCCGTATGTCGAAGTTGGCATAGACAAGGCTACCTTAAGAGCGGTGGCAGACGATCTTGGTCTTGTAGACCTGAAGGATCTTCCTGCAGCGCCCTGCTTATCAAGTCGCGTGACAACAGGCATAGCGATTGATGCATCGCTGCTGCCGGTCATCAATCAGGTAGAGGAAGCCCTGCGTAAACAGCTGACAGATCAGTATTCGCTAGAAGGCGTCCGCTGCAGAATCCGTGAGGGTGAAGTTGCTATCCAGCTTGAATCCAGCGTTGGCATTGGGTTTTTGTCTGGCCAGTTTGACGAATCTGCCGTTGTCGTCCGTAAACTGTTCGAACAAGCGGGTTTTCCGGACCAGGTGCAGACCGTAGTGTTTGAACCCTATGAAAAAGGCAGCGCCTTCTTGATAGAAACGCTGGACGTCAGTTAGTGCTTGTCCGTTAGATCGTCACCGCCGTGACGATGCGATGTCCAGTGATTGTATTCAAAACAACAATGTCGTAATGGCGTGTATCGACGCCTTGGAACAAAATTTCTGATGGGAATTAGCTAAATGTCGAATATCAAGGATGTGAATCTGGACTTTGATCGAGAAAGCCGTACAGGTCTTGCCGAGGCGGTTTTCTGCCAGGGCAAAAGCATCAGCCAGTTAAGAACCATCTGCGACACAATCGTGACAGTAGAAAAACCAATGTTGTTTACGCGTCTATCAGAGACGCAATACCGGCAACTGGAAGAGTCTCATTCGGATTTGCTTTCTTATGATAAAGTGTCCGGGACTGCGTTTTTTCTTTCTGGTGATTCGCAGACATCAGTGCCGGTTGCCGTAGTAACCGGTGGTAGTTCGGATTTGTCAGTGGCGCGGGAAGCTTGCCGCACCCTGGAATTCTATGGTCATGAACCTCTTGAGGTGCATGACGTTGGCGTCGCCGGTCTGTGGCGAATGACTGAACGCCTTGAGGAACTCAGAGCCTGCAAAATAATCATTTGTGTTGCGGGCATGGATGCGGCGTTACCAACGGTACTGGGTGGTCTGGTATCTGCTGCGCTGATTGCGGTGCCAACATCTGTTGGATATGGGATGGTGAAAGGTGGTGAGGCTGCCCTGCATTCATTGCTGGTTAGCTGCGCGCCTGGTGTGACAGTCACCAATATTGATAATGGCTACGGCGCAGCCTGCGCCGCCATACGCATTCTGAATAGTTTTAGTTAGCGTCCCTGCAGTACGACGTCGTCTGACACGCCGCGCACAAATAGCGTTTCACCTTCGCTGGCATTATCCTCGGCTATCAGGTCGTCCAGGTTATCTGCGACGCCCCCGTTAAAAGATTCAGCTGCTGCGAAGATGCGCGGTAGCAGCGTTGCGTCGCTGGTGGAGTTTAGAAACAGGTGTTCTCGTCGCAGCACAAAGTGCACGGCGCGTTCGATAACGTCTTCGTCACGATAGGGTTCGTACCAGCTGAACTTTGGTGATGCGTCATCTTCGCGCCATCTTCTTTTTGCAATCGCCTTGATGGTCTGCACAGCAATGCCCTTGTCTACGCACAATTTGTAGAGCGCTTCAAACTCTGTTTGATATTGTTCATCCTGCATCATCAGGTGGTAGTAGGGGAGCAGGACTGAAGCGAAGTCGTACGCTGCGAGACTTTTTAAATGCATTTCGGCGATTCGCGTGCCATGACCGGTGATGCCGATAAACTTTACAAGACCTTCTTTCTGGGCTTGCTTTGCCGCTTCGAGTGCGCCACCAGCGGCCATCACGGTATTCCAGTCTGCATCCTGGGCAAGGTTGTGGAACTGGATCAGATCCAGTTGGTCTATTTTCATACGCTCGAGAGATTGTTCAATGCTTCGTCGCGCCATGTCTCCATCACGGTCCCCGGTCTTGCTAGCAAGAAAAACATCCTGCCTGTGGTCCTGCAGGAAGTCGCTCAGCCTTAGTTCAGAGTCGCCATAGCTAGCGGCGGTATCAAAGTGATTGATGCCAGCTTTCCTGACCATATCTATGGTGCTATCTGCTTTTTCCTGTCGCATTCCACCTAACGCAGCAGCGCCAAAAATGATGCGGCTGCTTTGGTGGCCTGTATTGCCGAAAGGGTGTGTTGGTATCATCAGTTACTCCGATTAGTGCTGGTCAAGATGACAGTGTATCTTAACTTTAATGCTTTAGTATCTCAGGCCGAAGATTCTACATTCTGCGGCGTGCCCGGCAGCGACTGGATAAATTTGATGCTGGCTTCCACGCACCAGTCATTCCTTTGTGGGGCCGAAATATCGCCGACGAATACATGTTGTGGCACTTCAATATCAATATCGACAGGATGCAGCGACTTATAGTCCGACCGCCACCGCTGGTGAAAGTCTACTGCGGCGTTGTGATCAATGGTTGGGTCGCCTTTCATGTAAAACGTCGCCAGGGGCGGCTGGCCTGATGCTGGTTTCAGTTTACGGACCCAGTCTACGACTTTTTGCATTTCTATAATCGCGTTCGAGCTATATCGATGGGTCCAATACCTTGCGACCAGTTCACTCTCCGGTTCCCAGCTATGTTCTTTGCCGACCAGATAGTGAACCCATTGTTCGGCCCAGGGCCAGGTCAACAGG
>JABIVN010000262.1 GCA_018667205.1 Gammaproteobacteria bacterium
CCAGAAAATAGTTTACAAGCGGAATTTGATGACAAAATGCATTGCGGTGGGTGCGGGTCAAAGGTGGCTGCGGATCTGCTGCGTGAAGTTCTGAAGGATATACTGGGTGATGATGCACCTGTTGATGATGCTGCCAGGATTGAGGTTCCAGCCGGTAAAACACTGTTACAGTCCGTCGATCACTTCAGGAGTTTTGTTAATGATCCTTACCTTCAGTCAAGGATAGCCCTTTGTCATTCTATGTCTGACATTTATGCCTGCGGTGGAACACCCCATTCGATACTCGCTAGTCTGACGCTGCCATTTGGTAAGCCCGGGATAACTAAATCTTTGTTGACTCAAATTCTTCAGGGAACCGTTGATCAACTTAAAGAAGAAGGCGCGACCCTACTAGGCGGGCATACCAGCGAAGGCCTTGAGCTTTCAATTGGGTTTACGGCTAATGGCACCGTCGACCCGGCTGATGCATGGTCTAAACATGGTAGTTCACCCGGCGACGTGCTGGTACTGACAAAGCCCTTGGGTACGGGCACTATTTTTGCTGCCGATATGCGGCATTTGGCGAAAGGGCCGTGGGTTTCAGAGGCGTTGTTCCAGATGGCTAGGTCAAATAGTGATGCGGTTAACATCGCCAGGGATTTCACCGTTCATGCCTGCACTGACATCACGGGGTTTGGTCTGGCGGGTCATTGCCTTGAGATGACCCGCCCAGGTGTAGGTATCGCGCTGCAGTTGGGTAACGTCCCGGTAATGAATGGCGCAGACGAATGCCTGCATGCCTTGGGCATTACCAGTAGCCTTCACGAGGCGAACAAACGGTCGTCCGGATTGTCTGGTCTGAACAGCGACGCAGAGATTTTATTCGATCCGCAAACATCCGGCGGCCTATTATTTAGTGTTCCTGAGGAAGAGGCTGAAAAGCTTGTCTTGAGGTTGGTGGGCAAAGGTTATTCGCAGGCTTCTATTGTCGGCCGAGTGACCAACTCGACCGGCGTCCAGGTGTTCCCTTAGCACTGATAGCACTGATAGCAGGGATAGCAGGGATAGCACCGATAGCGTCGAAAGCGCGATTAGCGTTCGGTAGCCTGTCTAGCATAAAGAGCAATCAGCGTATCTTTGCTCAGGTGTATCGAGATGCCGCTGCGAATAAATGGCTTAATTAATTAAACGGTCTGTTCGATGACGCCAAGTTGTGTATCCTTGGTTTATTAAATCACCTATCCCCAACGCGGCATAATTATGGCTTCACATCCCGAATCTCTCGACATTCCTATACCCGGCCTTGAATCTCAGTTCATCGGTGGCAAGTGGTTAGACCGAAACGCAATACTGGTTGACGTTATGTCACCTACAACCGAGGAGTCTTTGGTGCAGGTCGCAGACCCGACCGTTCAAGACGCTGATGCAGCAGTTGTTGCAGCCAGGGAAGCTTTCGACAATGGGCCATGGCCTAGCATGTCAGTCAGCGATCGAGTAACAGTGTGTCGTCGTCTCTGTGATTTGTTGGAAGCCCGAATGGATCAATTGAATCGTGCTTGGGCTTTTGAATCTGGTGCGACGATTGCTCACGGTGCAATGATCAACGGGACAGCCGGGGTGTCGATCTGGAGACAAGCGCTAGAGCTTGCACCAAATTTACCCTGGGAAGAAGAGCGAGATGGTGCGCTGATCTGGCGGGAACCGATCGGAACAGTACTAGGTGTGCTGACTTTCAACGGCCCGATTGTATTGATGGGGATGAAAATTATTCCCGCCCTGTTGGCCGGTTGTACTGTGATTATCAAACACGCGCCTGAATCTGCCCTGACTTCCCGGCTCATTGCAGAGGCGATTCGGGAGGCAGACTTTCCGCTCGGCGTTGTCAGCGTTCTTGCTGCGGGTACTAAGGTCAGCCAGCATCTGGTGGGTCATCCCGGCGTTGATATGGTTGCGCTAACAGGGGGAACCGAGATTGGCATTGATGTCGTAAAGAGAACGGCAGATCGCCTTGCCAGAACGGCGCTCGAACTCGGTGGCAAGTCGCCAGCGATTATTGCTGACGATGCAGACATAGATGAAGTCATCGCGACGCTTGGGCCGGGGAGCAGCGGCTATATGGGGCAGGTTTGTGTCAACCTGTCGCGGGTGATAGCCCCAAGGCATCGCTATAACGAAGTGGTAGACGCGCTGGCAAATTATTACAGTTCAATCAAAGTTGGCGATCCTTTTGACGAATCCATAGACCAGGGGCCTCTCGCGGCAGGGCGGGCGCGTGACCGCGTCGAACGCTATGTAGATATCGCCAAAAAAGAGGGGGCGTCGGTTGTGACTGGCGGCCACAGGCCAGCACATTTGAATCGCGGTTGGTTTTATTCACCGACATTG
Source organism: Gammaproteobacteria bacterium (assembly GCA_018667205.1). Classification (GTDB taxonomy): domain Bacteria; phylum Pseudomonadota; class Gammaproteobacteria; order Pseudomonadales; family Azotimanducaceae; genus UBA9659. Next base: position 2,365 of record JABIVN010000262.1, read on the forward strand.
TTAGCAGAGGTGACTAACGATATGACCATTGCGCAGGAAGAAGTCTTTGGTCCGGTAACCGCAGTGATAGCGCATGATGGTTTAGAAGACGCAATCAATATCGCGAACGACTCGCGTTTTGGTCTTGCCTGTTCGATCTATACCCAAGATAGGGAAACAGCGCTGAACGTCGCAAGAAAAATTCGCTCCGGTGCCGTCGCAATTAACAGTGCCGGCGTCAGCCTGACGCAGCCTTTTGGTGGCTATAAACAGTCAGGCTGGGGGCGTGAATGCGGCCCAGAGGGAATCCTTGAGTTCACCCAGATCAAGCAGGTAATGTCGGCCGCGAGTTATCTAGATAGCTGACCAGAGCATTTGTTAGCCTGGACCAGATACTGCTACTAGCCTGGACCAGATACTTCAGTCGCTTCATAAAATTTAGCGCTAACTGATTTGGGGGGGTTGGCTGCCATGGCCTGTTGGAACACGGCCATATGCGGTTCCGCAAAGTGGGCTGCAAGCGCCGCCATGTTCTCCCATTGCTCGGTTACTCTGATGATATTGGGATTGCTGGTCTCTACAGAGAACGTATAGTCATTGCAGCCTGACTCTCTGCGGCTATGGGTTTCCATCTCCCTGATAGCTTCTTTCATTGCAGCGATATCGGATTCTGTTGACTCGATTATTGCGTTGACGACGATCATGAATACTCCTGACGTTTGTAGTGGATAAAAATTTGCTCAACTATCGCAGACCGACGTCACGCAGTACAGCGCAGGGTTGGTAGTACGTTAATATCCTTTTGTCTTTACGGTAAGCTATTAAAAAAGAAGACGATCACTATATCCTGATCTTTGGACAGGTCTGTGACGGACTAATAGTGGTCCAATCCGGAATACACTCAAAGGAAAGCTAACGATGTTTTCAGAAACGGTTAATGACATTGCTGAACGACTGATCAAACGGGGCGAGACGGTTTCTGTCGCGGAGAGTTCAACCGGCGGATTGATTTCGGCCAACCTGCTGTCGGTTCCAGGCGCGTCTGCTTATTTTCAGGGCGGCAGTGTCGTCTATACCCTGGCATCAAGGCGGGCGTTTCTTGACCTTGACCGTGAAAGAGTTCGCCAGCTTAAACCGCTTACGGAAGAGATGGTCGCTGAATTTGCTCGTGCTGCGCGTGAAAAACTGGAGACAACCTGGGGTATCGCGGAGCTAGGTGCCGCTGGACCCGCAGGCACACCTTATGGGCATGGTGCGGGGATCAGTGTTATTGCCATTTCTGGGCCCTGCTCCATGAGTAGTACAACACGAACGAGTGAAGATGACAGACATCGTAATATGCTGGCCTTCACCGAAGCAGGGTTGCTTTTGTTTCGCAGGGCATTGCAGACCTAGAATGTTTAGTCACACGGTGCCGTCGCTGAGTAGTGCCGCGATCCAGTCTATTTCCCGTAGCGGGGAATCACCCGGGAATTGACTGTTGGTTTTTATAGATTGTCAAATTAGTTTACAATAAATGTTGGCAATTTTAGACGGTCAGTTTGGCAGCAGTAGGTTGTGTGAAGACTCTCTCGACAGAGTGTATGGCTACTCAGCTGCCGGCGAGAATTTTTTTCTGAGCGTTATGAGGGATCGAACTCATTGAAAAAGATTGTGGGTATTGGTGAATTATCGGTGCCACTGAAGGGTGACGTGACGAACGCGGTCGTCAATTTTTCGGCCCACGATGTTTCCCTGGTGGCTGTTGTCAGTAATGTCATCAGGCTCGGGCGACCGGTGGTTGGTTACGGATTCAATTCTATTGGCAGGTTCGCGCAAGCCGGCATCCTTCAGACGCGCATGGTTCCTAGGGTCCTTAATGCCGATCCTGTATCCCTAGTGACCGAGAACGAGGATTTCTTCGACCCTGCTGCTATTTCCAGCGCAGCAATGAGCAACGAAAAGCCTGGTGGTCATGGAGACAGGGCCGGGGCGCTGGCAGCACTTGAGCTTGCGGTTTGGGATCTGAACGCCAAGTTGGCAGACGAGCCTGCCTGGTCATGGATTTCTAAATGTCACGGGACACGAATTGAACATCTTGATGTTTCGACTTATGCCGCAGGAGGTTACTACTAC